>NZ_CP084318.1:2402500-2485000 GCF_020310025.1 Leeuwenhoekiella palythoae | reverse complement strand
AAATATTAAATTCAAAACCTTGAATCGCAGCTTTGCTGCGTTGTAGTCTCAGGCAGACTCGAACTGCCGACCTCTACATTATCAGTGTAGCGCTCTAACCAGCTGAGCTATGAGACTGTCCTATTTATCAATTGAATGATCCTGAAATGAATTCAGGATCATCAACCGAAAAATATCTTGAATTGACAACTAAAACTAAAACTTCGTCTTTCCTTATAGTCGTGGCTTTGTCTGCTGTGCAGCAAAGCTCTAGAAAGGAGGTGTTCCAGCCGCACCTTCCGGTACGGCTACCTTGTTACGACTTAGCCCCAGTTACCGGTCTTACCCTAGGCCGCTCCTTGCGGTGACGGACTTCAGGTACCCCCAGCTTCCATGGCTTGACGGGCGGTGTGTACAAGGCCCGGGAACGTATTCACCGCATCATGGCTGATATGCGATTACTAGCGATTCCAGCTTCACGGGGTCGAGTTGCAGACCCCGATCCGAACTGTGATAGGTTTTATAGATTCGCTCCGCCTTGCGACGTGGCTGCTCTCTGTACCTACCATTGTAGCACGTGTGTGGCCCAGGACGTAAGGGCCGTGATGATTTGACGTCATCCCCACCTTCCTCACGGTTTGCACCGGCAGTCTTGCTAGAGTTCCCGACATTACTCGCTGGCAACTAACAACAGGGGTTGCGCTCGTTATAGGACTTAACCTGACACCTCACGGCACGAGCTGACGACAACCATGCAGCACCTTGTAATCTGTCCGAAGAAAAATCTGTTTCCAAATCTGTCAGACTACATTTAAGCCCTGGTAAGGTTCCTCGCGTATCATCGAATTAAACCACATGCTCCACCGCTTGTGCGGGCCCCCGTCAATTCCTTTGAGTTTCATTCTTGCGAACGTACTCCCCAGGTGGGTTACTTATCACTTTCGCTTGGCCACCCAGCCCTCAATTAGGCCGGACAGCTAGTAACCATCGTTTACGGCGTGGACTACCAGGGTATCTAATCCTGTTCGCTCCCCACGCTTTCGTCCATCAGTGTCAATATATTGTTAGTAACCTGCCTTCGCAATCGGTATTCTATGTAATATCTATGCATTTCACCGCTACACTACATATTCTAGTTACTTCACAACAATTCAAGACTAACAGTATCAATGGCAATTCTACAGTTAAGCTGCAGACTTTCACCACTGACTTATTAGTCCACCTACGGACCCTTTAAACCCAATGATTCCGGATAACGCTTGCACCCTCCGTATTACCGCGGCTGCTGGCACGGAGTTAGCCGGTGCTTATTCTTACGGTACCGTCATCGTGCTACACGTAACACTTATTCTTCCCGTATAAAAGCAGTTTACAACCCATAGGGCAGTCTTCCTGCACGCGGCATGGCTGGATCAGGCTCCCGCCCATTGTCCAATATTCCTCACTGCTGCCTCCCGTAGGAGTCTGGTCCGTGTCTCAGTACCAGTGTGGGGGATCTCCCTCTCAGGACCCCTACCTATCGTTGCCTAGGTGTGCCGTTACCACACCTACTAGCTAATAGGACGCATGCTCATCTTGTACCGTAACCTTTACTATTAATACGATGCCATATCAATAGACTATGGAGGATTAATCCAAGTTTCCCTGGGCTATACTCCAGTACAAGGCAGATTGCATACGCGTTACGCACCCGTGCGCCACTCGTCAGCAAATTAGCAAGCTAATTCCTGTTACCGTTCGACTTGCATGTGTTAGGCCTGCCGCTAGCGTTCATCCTGAGCCAGGATCAAACTCTTCATCGTAGTATCTTAAATAATATTCCACGATATAAGGAAATTTAATCACACTTCATAAAGAAGCGCTCAAAATGGTCGTTCTAGTTTTAATTCAATTCCGATATAAAATCGGAACGCGTTGTCAATTCAATATGTCAATTAACTTCTCCCCTGATTAAAGAAGATCATTTATCGTTAGATGTCAAGGAATCGAACCTCTCTCCCCGATAGCTATCGGGATACCAAATCATCTCGTTTTCAATGTGCGTTGCTCTCCGTGAAAGCGGCTGCAAATATACAAACCTTTTTTCTTACCAAACAAATAAAAATTAAAGTTTTTTTCAAGCCATTTTTAAGAAATCATACAAAGAACTTACCCCGACTTTTTGCCGAAAATCGGGAGGCAAAGATACCACCCTTTTCCTTTACAAAACAAGCTTTTTTTAAACTTTATTTTTTGGCGCCGCCAAAAGGTATCAATAACCTCTAAGCGAACATTTGTTTTCAATAAACAACCTAAAAGCTTAGCCTAAGATTGTTTACTTGATCTATATTTCTATGAACGTAAAACCGTTTTTTATATCCGATTTTGGAGGCGCAAATATAGAACGATTATCTAACCCCGCAAGCACTTTTTTAAAGTATTTTTAAAATAATTTTCTAATACCTTGTTTACAATAAGTTACATCCTTAATGTTTTTGAAAAAAGTTCCGGATATACCCATACAATCAAAATAATGAAAGATAGAAGCAACTTCCTAAAAAGCAAAAAGCTAGATTTTAATTGATTTACTCGATGAACTACACAAAAAAACTCTAGTTGCTTTTCATCAAAAATATTCGGGTTAGGGATTGAGCGGCCTGTTTGAGCTCTTGTTGCGCTTCTTAAAGCGCAATTAAGCGAGTAGCGAAAGCCCGGTTGCTGTCAAAAACAGCAAAACCCTATAAAAAGAAATTCCATACCAGGCCAAAACGAAACGTGAAATCACGGTACGGATAACCCGGAGCTGAATAATAATCTGAAGGACTCACCAAGGAATTGATGTGCTCGGCGATGAAAAAGATGCGCGTCTGGCGAACTTTCATATTGAAAAACAAATCTAACAACGGAAAGCCACCCAAAGCCTGATCGTTCTCACTTGACCAATCTAGATTTAAAAGGGTCCTGGCTTGACACGGTATTATTTCCTGAAGTAGCGCAAAGGAGTGCTATTTACGCGCGGGGATTGTATCATATAGAAGCTAAAGTAACCACTGAGTTCGACTTTATCACCTTAGAGGTCTCTAAAATTAAAAGACTCCCCTACATCACAGATCCAAGATTCGCTACCAGCCCTTCAGACACCAAAACACACTCCCTTAAAACCGGAAGCTAAAGGTTTATCTAACTTTATTGTAAAAAAAAAGTCTGCATCAGATATTGATGCAGACTTTTAAAACAAGGCGGCGACCTACTCTCCCACGAGATGTAGTACCATCGGCGCTAACGGGCTTAACTACTCTGTTCGGAATGGTAAGAGGTGAGCCCCGTCGCTATAACCACCTTAAGCTGTCGTATGATTTAATCACATACTTTAATAAGTTAACATATTGGGTAATAATAAAAAGACTATAAGAACAAATCTGACTTGATCATTATAAGTATAAGAGTGTTCCTCCCGCATCATAAAAGTGCGGGAAGACGTACATAAGCTTACGGGTTATTAGTACTACTCGGCTATGACATTACTGCCTTTACACCTATAGCCTATCAACGTGGTCGTCTCCCACGGCCCTTTAAAGAAATCTCATCTTGTGGTGGGTTTCGCGCTTATATGCTTTCAGCGCTTATCCCTTCCCGACATAGCTACCCTGCAATGCTCCTGGCGGAACAACAGGTACACCAGCGGTCGGTCCAACCCGGTCCTCTCGTACTAGGGTCAGATCCACTCAAATTTCTAGCGCCCACTATAGATAGAGACCGAACTGTCTCACGACGTTCTGAACCCAGCTCGCGTGCCACTTTAATGGGCGAACAGCCCAACCCTTGGGACCTTCTCCAGCCCCAGGATGTGACGAGCCGACATCGAGGTGCCAAACCCCCCCGTCGATATGAGCTCTTGGGGGAGATCAGCCTGTTATCCCCGGCGTACCTTTTATCCTTTGAGCGATGGCCCTTCCATGCGGAACCACCGGATCACTATGCTCTACTTTCGTACCTGATCGACCTGTATGTCTCTCAGTCAAGCTCCCTTATGCCATTGCACGCTACACACGATTGCCAACCGTGTTGAGGGAACCTTTAGAAGCCTCCGTTACTCTTTTGGAGGCGACCACCCCAGTCAAACTACCCACCAAGCACTGTCCCCATAATATGGGTTAGGCTTCAAACAAGTAAAGGGTGGTATTTCAACAATGACTCCACCACGCCTGGCGACGCAGCTTCAAAGTCTCCCACCTATCCTACACATCACTTGTCCAAAGTCAATACTAAGCTATAGTAAAGGTGCACGGGGTCTTTTCGTCCCATAGCGGGTAATCGGCATCTTCACCGATACTACAATTTCACCGAGCTCATGGCCGAGACAGTGTCCAGATCGTTGCACCATTCGTGCAGGTCGGAACTTACCCGACAAGGAATTTCGCTACCTTAGGACCGTTATAGTTACGGCCGCCGTTTACCGGGGCTTCAATTCAATGCTTCGCTAATGCTAACATCTCCTCTTAACCTTCCGGCACCGGGCAGGTGTCAGGCCCTATACTTCATCTTTCGATTTCGCAGAGCCCTGTGTTTTTGATAAACAGTCGCCTGGACCTCTTCACTGCGGCCCCACCGGAGTGGGGCGACCCTTCTCCCGAAGTTACGGGTCGATTTTGCCTAGTTCCTTAGCCATGAATCTCTCGAGCACCTTAGAATCCTCATCCCAACCACCTGTGTCGGTTTACGGTACGGGCTGCTTCACTCGCTTTTCTTGGAAGTATCTCCTCTGGATTATCACCGTAGCCGTAGCCGTGGTGTACTATCACTACGTTAAGTAGCTTCAACGTGCTATTCCGTCAGCACGCACCAAATTTAATCCTCCGTCACTTTTAATGTGAGCAGGTACAGGAATATTAACCTGTTGTCCATCCACTACCCCTTTCGGGTTCGCGTTAGGTCCCGACTGACCCCCGGCTGATTAGCATGGCCGGGGAAACCTTGGTCTTTCGGTGTGCGGGTTTCTCGCCCGCATTATCGTTACTTATGCCTACATTTTCTTTTGTAACCAATCCAGCTTACCTCACAGTAAACCTTCAACTTTGTTACAATGCTCCCCTACCCATCTTACGATGCCATAGCTTCGGTAGTATGTTTATGCCCGATTATTATCCATGCCGGACCGCTCGACTAGTGAGCTGTTACGCACTCTTTAAATGAATGGCTGCTTCCAAGCCAACATCCTAGCTGTCTGGGCAGTCCAACCGCGTTTTTTCAACTTAACATACATTTGGGGACCTTAGCTGATGGTCTGGGTTCTTTCCCTCTCGGACATGGACCTTAGCACCCATGCCCTCACTGCTGATCAACATTTTATAGCATTCGGAGTTTGTCAGGAATTGGTAGGCGGTGAAGCCCCCGCATCCAATCAGTAGCTCTACCTCTATAAAACTATAAATCAACGCTGCACCTAAATGCATTTCGGGGAGTACGAGCTATTTCCGAGTTTGATTGGCCTTTCACCCCTACCCTCAGGTCATCCCAAGACTTTTCAACGTCAACGGGTTCGGTCCTCCACTATGTGTTACCACAGCTTCAACCTGCCCAAGGGTAGATCACACGGTTTCGCGTCTACTCAACCTAACTAAACGCCCTATTAAGACTCGCTTTCGCTACGGATCCGATGCTGAACATCTTAACCTTGCTAGATAAAGTAACTCGTAGGCTCATTATGCAAAAGGCACGCCGTCACCCAAAAGGGCTCCGACCGCTTGTAAGCGTATGGTTTCAGGGTCTATTTCACTCCCTTGTTCAGGGTTCTTTTCACCTTTCCCTCACGGTACTGGTTCACTATCGGTCTCTCAGGAGTATTTAGCCTTAGCGGATGGTCCCGCCAGATTCATACAGGGTTTCACGTGCCCCGCACTACTCAGGATACCACTATCTATAACGCTCTTTACCTATACCGGGCTATCACCGTCTATGGCCACTCTTTCCAAAGTGTTCTAATTCATTACGCATAAAATGTCGTGGTCCTACAACCCCGATCCTGCCGTAACAGAATCGGTTTGGGCTATTCCGAGTTCGCTCGCCGCTACTATCGGAATCACTATTGTTTTCTCTTCCTCCGGGTACTTAGATGTTTCAGTTCTCCGGGTTTGCTTCCTTGCGGATACTATACCTTCAGTATAGTGGGTTGCCCCATTCGGATATCTGCGGATCAATTTGTATGTGCCAATCCCCGCAGCTTTTCGCAGCTTATCACGTCCTTCATCGCCTCTGAGAGCCTAGGCATTCCCCATACGCCCTTATTTAGCTTATTGTACTTTTTGCTCTTATAAGGACCATTGGTATTGCTACCTTGGCCTTTTGTATTATTAATGAGTTCTATCTATAATATAACTTAGTTATTAATAACTATATAAAATTTGTTTCTCTCGTATTCTTATTATTTCCCAATATGTCAATGAACTGTATTCAATTCTAAATTCAAAATTTTGAATTCAAAATTAAAATGGTGGAGAATATCGGAGTCGAACCGATGACCTCCTGCGTGCAAGGCAGGCGCTCTAGCCAGCTGAGCTAATCCCCCATTTATAAAGTAGGCAGTTTCAGTATTCAGTACACAGTCTAAATTACTGCTAACTGCTTCTGCTTACTGCAAACTGGGTTACCCAACTTCTAAAATTTCCTTCAATATTTGTTTATGAACTTTACCCAAAATTTTAAATATTAAATTCAAAACCTTGAATCGCAGCTTTGCTGCGTTGTAGTCTCAGGCAGACTCGAACTGCCGACCTCTACATTATCAGTGTAGCGCTCTAACCAGCTGAGCTATGAGACTGTCCTATTTATCAATTGAATGATCCTGAAATGAATTCAGGATCATCAACCGAAAAATATCTTGAATTGACAACTAAAACTAAAACTTCGTCTTTCCTTACAGTCGTGGCTTTGTCTGCTATGCAGCAAAGCTCTAGAAAGGAGGTGTTCCAGCCGCACCTTCCGGTACGGCTACCTTGTTACGACTTAGCCCCAGTTACCGGTCTTACCCTAGGCCGCTCCTTGCGGTGACGGACTTCAGGTACCCCCAGCTTCCATGGCTTGACGGGCGGTGTGTACAAGGCCCGGGAACGTATTCACCGCATCATGGCTGATATGCGATTACTAGCGATTCCAGCTTCACGGGGTCGAGTTGCAGACCCCGATCCGAACTGTGATAGGTTTTATAGATTCGCTCCGCCTTGCGACGTGGCTGCTCTCTGTACCTACCATTGTAGCACGTGTGTGGCCCAGGACGTAAGGGCCGTGATGATTTGACGTCATCCCCACCTTCCTCACGGTTTGCACCGGCAGTCTTGCTAGAGTTCCCGACATTACTCGCTGGCAACTAACAACAGGGGTTGCGCTCGTTATAGGACTTAACCTGACACCTCACGGCACGAGCTGACGACAACCATGCAGCACCTTGTAATCTGTCCGAAGAAAAATCTGTTTCCAAATCTGTCAGACTACATTTAAGCCCTGGTAAGGTTCCTCGCGTATCATCGAATTAAACCACATGCTCCACCGCTTGTGCGGGCCCCCGTCAATTCCTTTGAGTTTCATTCTTGCGAACGTACTCCCCAGGTGGGTTACTTATCACTTTCGCTTGGCCACCCAGCCCTCAATTAGGCCGGACAGCTAGTAACCATCGTTTACGGCGTGGACTACCAGGGTATCTAATCCTGTTCGCTCCCCACGCTTTCGTCCATCAGTGTCAATATATTGTTAGTAACCTGCCTTCGCAATCGGTATTCTATGTAATATCTATGCATTTCACCGCTACACTACATATTCTAGTTACTTCACAACAATTCAAGACTAACAGTATCAATGGCAATTCTACAGTTAAGCTGCAGACTTTCACCACTGACTTATTAGTCCACCTACGGACCCTTTAAACCCAATGATTCCGGATAACGCTTGCACCCTCCGTATTACCGCGGCTGCTGGCACGGAGTTAGCCGGTGCTTATTCTTACGGTACCGTCATCGTGCTACACGTAACACTTATTCTTCCCGTATAAAAGCAGTTTACAACCCATAGGGCAGTCTTCCTGCACGCGGCATGGCTGGATCAGGCTCCCGCCCATTGTCCAATATTCCTCACTGCTGCCTCCCGTAGGAGTCTGGTCCGTGTCTCAGTACCAGTGTGGGGGATCTCCCTCTCAGGACCCCTACCTATCGTTGCCTAGGTGTGCCGTTACCACACCTACTAGCTAATAGGACGCATGCTCATCTTGTACCGTAACCTTTACTATTAATACGATGCCATATCAATAGACTATGGAGGATTAATCCAAGTTTCCCTGGGCTATACTCCAGTACAAGGCAGATTGCATACGCGTTACGCACCCGTGCGCCACTCGTCAGCAAATTAGCAAGCTAATTCCTGTTACCGTTCGACTTGCATGTGTTAGGCCTGCCGCTAGCGTTCATCCTGAGCCAGGATCAAACTCTTCATCGTAGTATCTTAAATAATATTCCACGATATAAGGAAATTTAATCACACTTCATAAAGAAGCGCTCAAAATGGTCGTTCTAGTTTTAATTCAATTCCGATATAAAATCGGAACGCGTTGTCAATTCAATATGTCAATTAACTTCTCCCCTGATTAAAGAAGATCATTTATCGTTAGATGTCAAGGAATCGAACCTCTCTCCCCGATAGCTATCGGGATACCAAATCATCTCGTTTTCAATGTGCGTTGCTCTCCGTGAAAGCGGCTGCAAATATACAAACCTTTTTTCTTACCAAACAAATAAAAATTAAAGTTTTTTTCAAGCCATTTTTAAGAAATCATACAAAGAACTTACCCCGACTTTTTGCCGAAAATCGGGAGGCAAAGATACCACCCTTTTCCTTTATAAAACAAGCTTTTTTTAAACTTTATTTCTTAGCGCCGCCAAAAGATATCAATAACCTCTAAGCGAACATTTGTTTTCAATAAACAACCTATAAGCTTACCTTAAGATTGTTTACTTGATCTATATTTCTATGAACGTAAAACCGTTTTTTATACCCGATTTTGGAGGCGCAAATATAGAACGATTATCTAACCCCGCAAGCACTTTTTAAAAGTATTTTTAAAATAATTTACTACGAGCTTGTTTACAGTATTTTACATTCTTAAAGTTTTTGAAAAAGTTCTACATATGCTGATGAAGCGAAAATAATAAAGGATTCAAAGAACTTCTAAAAAAGCAAAAAGCTAGATTTTAGTTGATTTATTCGATGAACTACACAGAAACCAATAGCTATTAGTCCAAAAAAAGCTTGGGTTAGGGATTGAGCGGCCTGTTTGAGCTCTTGTTGCGCTCCTAAAAGCGCAATAAAGCGAGTAGCGAAAGCCCGGTTGCTGTCAAAAACAGCAAAACCCTATAAAAAGAAATTCCATACCAGGCCAAAACGAAACGTGAAATCACGGTACGGATAACCCGGAGCTGAATAATAATCTGAAGGACTCACCAAGGAATTGATGTGCTCGGCGATGAAAAAGATGCGCGTCTGGCGAACTTTCATATTGAAAAACAAATCTAACAAAGGAAAGCCACCCAACTCCTGATCGTTCTGAACGTAAAATTCGGCAAGTACAGGATCATACGCGTTCATATTATATTCAGTGAAATAATTGAATCTGAAACCTGTTTGAACGAAAAGCGCCTTTTGAAACCATTCATCTGCATAATACAAGGTGTTGCGCGTTATGATTTCAGGAACGTTAAAATAACTCATCCCTGAACTAACATTTTGATAAGCTACCGTATTATCTAAACCAAATTTGCCCAATCTAAATTCCTTGTTGAGCTTAACTTTTAAATAGGTGACATTGGCATCTGCCTGAAAAGATTGCACCAAGCCGGCGTTATTTCTACTGAAATAAGCATAATCTGCGATACTCACTAAACTAACAGAAGCATTGAACCATTTTTTTGAATCCATCTTAAAATCGAGAGAACTGGTCTTTACGTTCTCATAATTTTCAGCATTGTACCAGTTGTAATTCTGGTAACTGCTTTGATACAGCAAGTGATTATAATTTGCAGGAGAAGAATTGATATGAATTCCGCCAGAAAATGCTGCTTTATCTTTTAGCTTAAATCTGGCCTCTGCATTAAAATCTAAGCCTGAAAAGTCACCTACCACATTGGTCTGTGCTTCGCCTTTTAATTGAAATCCTTCGTACGCTTTTCTATAAGAAGCTCCGACTGCAATAATATCTCCCTGAAGTGCATTGGGAATCGTCTCATCTTCTCGAACGAGCACCGAGTTATAGCCATAATTGTAATAGGTATGATTAGCCTGAAAGTTTAGCGTTCCTAATATATTGTTTGAATACTCTACAAAGACTCTATTGTTCAATTCTTCATAATCTGTACGATCTACCAAATTAGAAGTCACAAAAGATTCGCCGAAAAGATCAGTAGCGGGAGTGGTTTGCCTATATTCAAAGAACTTGTCTTCATAATTGAGGATATGCCCTATTTGAATTCTATTCTTATTGACGCTGTCATTCTGCTTAATTAAGTCGTAGCGCTGATTAATGTAAAATCGGGCTCCATCGAGAATACTTTCGGCATCTTCAAAGTTAACTGACAGCCTAGCGCGATCATTGAACTGAGAATCGCCTCCTCCAAAATTAACCAAGGCTTGATCTGTAAGGCCACCGTTTTCTTCGTTTAATAAATCCTGCGCCACATAATGAGCTTTAACGTTGTAACGGTTATTTTTTGATTGATAATTCGTCGTGAATCTGAAATTCCCTGTACTGGTAAGTGCGTTTTGATATTTACCCAAACTACGCAACCCCTTATAAGCGATAGAAAAATTGAAGCGTTTAGATTTATTCATCGTAAAAAACGCATCAAGGTTTTGGCCTTGAGAGAATACACTTTTATAATACAGCTCGGTTAACGGTGTAGGTACTTGATAATAAAAAATATCATCGACCTCCATATAATTGAAATGCCGCGCGCGGGCTCCAAATTCAGGCATCACTTTTTCACTATCAAAAGTATAGGCCAGCGTATTATAGGTTTGCCCTTCATTAGCAAATGGAAGCAACTCAAAATTGTCTTTCCTGAGGTAATTATACTTGTAGAGTTTTTCTACCGTAAGTGATGTATCTACAATAGTGGTGTCATTCTCTACTGAAATGATTTTGTATAGCTCTAAGGGTGGGCGTTGGCGTGCTGCTCTATTTTTAAGACCTCTATTAGTTAAACTGTCTTCATAACTGTTTCTCCCTCCTCCTTCACGTCTAATTGTAGAATTATCTTGAGAAAACATCTTAAAACCAAACATTAATACAATGATGCAAGTAAGTTTAATCCTAAAACCCATACTTCTCTCTTATTAAAATATGCGAAACTAAATATATAACGAAGAATATCATCAAAAAATATTTAATACTTCTATCTCGCGCAATTATACATCAATTTATCTAGACCTAGATATCTTGCAAATAAAAACCGGATAGCAATTGAATTACTATCCGGTTCTAAAATTTATCCAGAATGTCGATTAATTCTGACCTCCAAGATTTGTATTAAATAAAATCTCGTTTTGAGGAATCTCATAAGTTAACTTCTCGTCATCATGTGAGAATGATTGACCAGCAAAATCTAACCAGTTAGAGCCTCTAGTACGAGTTTCACGTCTTCTCTTCATAATGAAATAAGATTGACCTTCTCCCCAAAGCTCTAGTCTCGCTTGCAAAGCAGCTTCTTCGGCTAAATCAGTTGTTGCCATTGCATCAATATAAGATGAATCATCCAACCTTAAGTCTAGGACTGCTTTTAAGCTAGTTCTAGCTGCAGCAAAATTTCCGTTTTCAGCAGCAGCTTCGGCATGCAATAAATACATTTCTGCAATTCGCATATAGTGAGAATCCGAATCGATATTCACCTGAGGACCTGAAAATAATCCAAAACCGTTTAATTCGGCTCCTTTATAATAAAACTTACCTAATGGTCGTAGATCAGAATTAAACTGATATAATCTAATATCATCTTCTCTAAAGTTACTATATAAGCCAGCATCCATTCCTTTTGGATTACCTACAGCAGCATAGCTATAACTATAAGCATCCATAAAGCCCCACCAAGAAAATAATGAAGCAAGACCTTGCCCTTGAGGAGTAATATCAATTCCCCATAGAACTCCTGGAATGCTATTGATATCGTTGAATCCACCAACACTACCATCTTCACCCGGCAGTAATGCCACTTCATCAGCCGTCATAATTGGATATCCAGCATCTATAACCTTTTTAGCGTACTCTTCAGTTTTAGGCCAGTTATTCATAGCTCCATAAAGTCGAGCTAATAATCCCCTTACAACATCCTGGTTAATTTCAATCTTAGCATCTCTATTAAAACCTTCAAGTAAAGTCTCCGCTTCTAATAAATCATTTAAAGCAACATCAAATACTTCTTGAAGAGTACTTTTAGGCATATCAAGATCGTTTGCACTTGTATAAATAGGTAAAACTTCTTTAGATAAATCTGAAATATCATTCACATAAATGTGAGCAAGGAAATAGTATGCATATCCTCTTAAAGCTTTAGCCTGACCGATAGTGAATCTTCCTGTTTCAGTTTCAGGCACCACATCGTTTCCACCAGCACCGTCAATAACTAGGTTTGATAAATTGATGATTCGGTATAAGAATCTCCAACCTCTGTAGTTATAGTTGTTGTCAGGATCAAGAGTAGCAGTTAATTCTGAAATTTGAGTTTGCCTGTTATAACTCTTACCTAAGTGAGCCATATCTGCAGACATCATATCCAACTGAATATACTGCGTTGTAATACCAAAATCTTCTTGGCTATCAGTACCACCACTACCTCTACGGTATAAGTTCTCATAAATACCCAATAAAGTACCTGCTGATACATCTGGGTTAATTTCTGCAGCCTCAGACACCTGCTCCGCAGATAAGGTCTCTGTTGGGTACACCTCTAGATAGTCTTCACTACAAGACGCCAGCAAGAGAAGAGCCCCACCGAAATAAATAATTTTTCTTAACATTTTCATATTTTTTATAAAGTTAAATTAACACCAAATACAATAGTAGAAAGTGGTGCATAGCTATAAAAGTTAGAGTTACCCGTAGCTGATGTAGAAGGGTTAAAACCTTTTCTTGCAGACCAGAATGCAAGGTTATCACCAGTTATGAATAAATCAAGATTTGAAAGCCCCATTTTATCAACAAATGTAGATGGCAATGTATAACCTAAACGGATATTGTTTAAAGCTAAGAAATCAGCTTTAGTCAAGAAACGTGTTGAAGTAGCACTTTGCTGAATTTGGAATCTAGCATCTTGTCTTGGAATATCTGTAACATCTCCAGGTGACATCCAACGATCTCTGATATCTACGTGCAAGTTATTTGTACCTGCATAATCGTTATCCATCAAAGAAGCATAAGCTCCATCATAAGAGTATCCTCCTAAAGAGTATGCAAATAGAGCGCTAAGAGAGAACCCTGCGTACTCTGCATTTAAACGGAAAGATCCAGTAATGTCAGGAATTGCAGTCTTATCAATAAACTTATCTGCTGCTTCAGAATATACTTCTGTGATATCCTGAGCAATATTTGCATCTGGGTTATCATTCATATAACCTGTTAATGAAGTAATGATCACATCATCTCCTCCGTAAACACCGTTATTATCAACGTCATCAAAGTAACGCTCCCATTGAGCAGCACCGTTTTCACTGTTTACACCTGCGTAAACCGGCATATACCAGTCATATAAAGATCTACCAGCAGTACGACCGTAGCTACCATCTTGATCAAATCTTTGCTCCTCACCTGTAGTAGGATCGATAGGAAGCGCTACAAGTTCGTTGCTTAACAATGCTCCATTAATTCCAACATTAAAACGGAATTTACCATTATCTACAACTTTGAAATCTAAATCAAATTCAACACCTGAGTTTAGCATCTCACCGTCATTTACACGAATGTTAGCAAATCCATTTGAAGGTCCTACGTTTCTTGTAAAGAACATATCTGTTGTACTTTTTCTATAGTATTCTACAGAACCATCGATGAAGTTCCCTAATTCAAACTCAGCACCTACGTTAAACTGGTTTGAACTCTCCCAAGTAAGATCTGGGTTACCTCTTGTAGTAAACGCTAAAGAGATATTATCGTTTAGGTTATTGATAGAATATAAATTATAACCAGGATATAGACCTATACCTCCAGAGTTACCAAGAACACCATAACTTGCTTTTAACTTTAAGAAGTCTACAAAGCTAGAGCTATTTAAAAATTCTTCTTGAGTTAATACCCAAGCAGCACCAACAGAGTAGAAATTACCCCATTTATTATTTACAAAACGTGAAGAAGCATCTCTGTTGAAAGTACCATTTAAGAAATACTTGTTTGCAAAATCTACAGTTGCATTTGCAATATAGCTTTCCGTTCTTTCGTCTCTTGTATAACCGTCACTTGGGTTATTTACAACACCATTAGAGATGTTTGGACCAAAAGGAGTTACAAGATTAGAACGGCTCGCTAGCAAGTAGTTAAACTCGTAAGCTGTCGCAACGTGAGAAAGGAATGCAGAAACATTAAATTCTCCAAAACGCTTATTGTAACGTAATCCAGTTCTAAGCGTATAGTTTTGAGTTTCAGATCTTGATCTGTCAATTCTACCACCATCCCCTTGTGAAGGACTATAGAACGGCTCGTTTAGCGTAGTATTATCGTTCATGTAATATTGGAACGCAAAGTTGTTCTCTAAAGTTAAACCATCAAATAAAGTTAATTTGAAGTCATTGTTAAAGTTAACAGCGTTACCTTTATTATTACTGATGTTGATTTGAGAATCAGCCACACCATTGGTAGCAAAACCAAAACCACGACCATCTTCTAAACCATAATCATATAAGAACCCTCCATAGATAGGATCAGGAATTCTGTTACCATCTGCATCTCTACGGAATAATGGATAGATAGGTGGTATGTTATCAATCCACCAGAATTGTGAAGATGAAGAAGAACCAGTACCATTATTGTTTTGCTCACTTTGAGCATAGTTAATAGTGGTAGTTAAATCAATAATATCTAAAATATTGTTTGTTGCAGTAACACGACCATTTAATCGCTGATAGTCTGTGTTGCTTGCGTAACCTATATCATCGATAAAACCGAATGAAGCATATACTGAAGACTTTTCTCCACTGTTTGATACAGAAACGTTTGCTTCTGTTCTATTAGAACTTTGAAAAGCAAAATCTTCCCAGCGCTCTGGAGTGTATCTTCTTGTAACACCAGGACGAACTCTTCCTGTTGCAGGATCAATTAACTGTGCAACGGCATCAGCTCCACTTCCTCCAATATTCCACATATTATATACAGGCGAAATATCAGAAACATCTGCATTAGCCCCTTCGAATAAGTTGGCATTTGCATAGTCGATTGCGGCAGCTTGATCACCGTCGTTTTCTAACAAACCTCTTTGATAGATTCCTTCCCAAGAAATTCCAATATATTCTTCAGGAGAACTAATTGTTTCATATCTGTCAATACCTTGATAGTTTGTACCGGTTTTGATTGACACATTTAAACGACTTGCTTCACCCTTACCTTTCTTAGTTGTAATTACAATTACCCCATTTGCACCTCGCGCACCATACAGTGATGTTGCAGATGCATCCTTAAGAATAGTAACCGATTTGATATCATTAGGATTGATATCATTAAGACTTCCTCCAAATGGAGCGTCATCAACTACATAAAGAGGATCATTACTACCATTGATAGATCCAAAACCGCGGATTCTAATTTGCGAAGTACTACCAGGCTGACCAGTTGTGTTAAATACTGCAACTCCAGCTGCCTCTCCCGCTAGTGCCTGAGAAACGTTTGAAAAAGACTTCTTTGAGATTTGTTCACCGCCTACAACTTTTGCTGAACCTGCAAATGATGTTTTAGAAACATTACCAAAACCAGTAACCACCACCTCATCTAACTCCTCACCTGCTTGCATAGAAACACTGATAGTTGAAGAAGCTCCTACGGCCACTACTTGATCTTGAAAACCAATGTAAGAAAAAACAAGGTTCTGCCCTTGCTCTGCGCTGATAGAATAATTCCCATCAAAGTCAGTTTGAGTACCAACACTGGTTCCTTGAACCACAATGTTTACCCCTGGTAGCGGCATACTATTGCCGTCAGTTACTGTACCAGTAACAGTTTTTTGCTGAGCGAATGTCAACTGTGTTAAAAACAGTAAACCTAGCGCAAAGCACCACGTAATTTTTGATTTCATAAATTTATTTATTTGAATTAGCCATCGCAAACATCTTAAAAGTTTCTTAGAATTACAACGAATTTTTAGATACATTTAAGATTTAACATAGTAAATAATTAAAATAAACGTTTTAATTAGCTTTTATTTAACAGATACTCAGCTAATCAAAGTATTTTCAAAAAATATTTTAATAAGCACATAATTTTTTAAAATTCAACTCTTTAAGAGCTTCTTCGCTGAGCAATTTTGAAAATAGTTCTATTTTGCACCTCTATGATTTTGAAATTACGTTCACAAAATAAATTAATAGAATGCGGTACCGATGAAGCTGGAAGAGGCTGTTTATCAGGTCCCGTCACTGCTGCGGCCGTTATTCTACCCGACTCTTTTGTTAATAAAACCTTAACAGATTCAAAATTACTTAATCACAAATCTCGTGAATTATTGCGGCCTATAATTGAAAAAGAAGCTCTTGCTTATGGCATTGCTCACGTTTTTCCGGATGAGATTGACACTATTAATATCCTTAATGCATCAATAAAGGCGATGCACCTGGCTATAGAACAGTTGCAACAAGAGCCCCAACACATTTTAGTTGATGGTAATCGCTTTAAGCCTTATAAAGATTGCTCACACGAATGCATCATAAAAGGCGACAGCAAATTTTTATCTATCGCTGCTGCATCGGTTTTAGCTAAAACGGAACGGGATCGATATATGACGGACTTGCATATGCAATTTCCGCAATACAACTGGAAGAAAAATAAGGGATACCCCACTAAAGAGCATCGAGAAGCTATCAAAGCATACGGACTTACCCCTCATCATCGTAAAAGTTTCAAACAATTACCTGAGCAGCTTCGGCTTGACATTTAAGGTTGTGTAAACATATATTCTGACTTAAGAGTACTTACCTTTGCTGTGTTTAAAATGTATTCTAATGAGGAGACTTGCTTTAGCGTTCGCACTTTTGTTCTTAATCACTAACTGCAAACAAACACCAACTACTAATACCAATTTACTGCATCTCATCCCTCAAAAATCTGCAGCTATTCTTAGAATACCTGATTGGGATACTTTCAATGAAACGCTTAAAATCAATGAACCCTCGGCTGTTTTAAATGAAACCGATTTCTACAATACACTTCTAGAGTATGCAGACCTGCTTAAAAAATTCACGCCAAAGGACGATGCATATCTTGCGTTTGTTGCTCTTGGAGATAATGATTTTGATCTAGCATTCATCACTAAAAATCACCCGAAGCTCCTACAAACAGATTCTGTTTTTACTAAAAATATCACTTCTTACGAGTATGAGGAAACCACCGTAAACACCATCACTTCAACAAAATCTCCGGTTTACTTTTTGAACAATGAGGATATTTTTATTGCAAGTACTTCAAAACTGATCCTCGAAAACACAATCCTTCAAAACAATACAGGACGGGATCCTATTGATCTCTCGTTAGAGCAGATGATCAAGACCAGTGATAATGGCAGTCCGAATATATATGTGCGTGGTTCTTATTTCAAAAGGTTATTTAAAACCATAATTCCTGATTTCAAATTTTTAGATTCGGAAATTCCTTTTCAATGGTTGGCGCTTGATATTGATCTGGACACCAAGACAGCTTTAAGCTTAAGTGGAGTCGTGACTTCTGAACAAAATGGCAAACAAACTTTTGACCTTTTACAAGACTTGAACCCGGCACCCTCTAAACTTATTCCTAATGCACCGGCGCAATGCCGAGGTGTAATTGGTTTTCAGTATGAGGAATGGGAAACCTACAAAAACAATCTTGCTAAAAAACGAAATGCTTCAGTCAAGGATTTTTCTGTGCCTTTGGAAGACTACTTTGCTTCGATCAATGAGCTCGCAGTGGTCTACACTAATGAACAAAATCTACTACTCAATTACAGTAATGATATTACGATTTCCGAAAAGGCACTTGCGCCCATTTCGACCAAATCTGAAACATTTAGAGCATTAGATATTTATAAAATATCTGATTCTACTTTTATTAAAAGCACTTTTAAAGAGCTTTTGAACCCTCCCACCGTAAACTATTATTGTACGCTAGGTAATCTTATAGCTTTTGCTCAATCGCAAGACCTTATCAAAGATTATATCGCTAATTATCAAAACGAAGCGCTTTTAAAGAAAACGCCAGCCTACAACACGCTTGCTAAAAAAATGAGTGATGCTTCAACACTTACTTATTACGGTAACACCAATTTATTAGCTACTTACCTCTCTGGTAAAGTCTCAAAAACCGAAGCAAAAAAACTAAAAGCAATTGATTTTGACCAATTCCCGGCTGCAATGGTGCAATTGGTTCAAGCTGATGATTTTACTTATGTAAATGCGCGTGTAGATAAAATTTCAGCAGCTAATACTACAGCTCAAGTGGTTCAGACTGCGAGCGTTCAGCTTGATCAGGACCTTTTGAATGCTCCGCAAATGCTTAGAAACTATCGTACTAAAGGTCAAAATATTCTTGTTCAAGATATTGGCAATACGCTATATCATATAGATGCAAATGGTAAAATTGAATGGAAAAAGGAATTAGACGGACCCGTTTTAGGCAAAATTCAACAAGTGGATCTCTATAAAAATGGCAGGTTGCAATATGCCTTTACAACGCCGTCGCACTTCTACATTATTGCCAGTGACGGTACTGTTGTTAAACCTTTTGACCTCAATTACAGCAACATTACTCAGCCTCTTGCCGTATTTGATTATAGTGGCAGTAGAGACTATCGTTTTGTGATCACACAAGGAAACACTTTAACGATGCTTGATCGGGAAGCCAATAAGGTCAAAGGTTTTGACTACACCGAAGCGCCCACTACTCTTTTTAAAGCGCCTCAACACATCCGCTTAGGGTCTAAAGATTATATTATGGTTCAATTAACCTCTGGGAAACTAGAGATTTTAAATCGTCGCGGCGAGACGCGAATTCCACTTAAGGAAACATTTGACTTTGCTGAAAGTCCAATTTTTGAAAACGGTTCGGCATTTTTAGTCCGTGAGAAGAATGGCTCCTTAGTCACTATTTCGCAAAGCGGAAAAACAAGCCGAAAAGCGCTAGGTAGCGGTTCTGAAATTCAGTACGATCGTCTTAACTCAACCGAAGCACTCCTGCTCCCCGAGCAACTTAGTATTAACCAAAAAGCAATTCCAATAGACTTAGGACTTTACACCGGTCTTAAGGTTATTAAGGCTAAAAATTCTTATTACGTTGCTATAACTGACTTACAGAATAATAAATCTTTTCTCTACACCAGCAAAGGAACCTTGCTTTCCAATTTCCCTGTTTATGGAGCTTCGGAGTTAGATTTTGGCACGTTGCACAATTCTAAAGACTTAGGTTTAACGGTTAAAGGAGAGTCAGACAGTGTGTTGATCTATCAGATCAACTAAACCTAAACAAACTGTTTTTCAAAGTGTTAAAAGGGATTTTCACCCCTAAATCTGAGCTTTTATCTTAGTACCTTTATAGCTAAATAGCTTCCCTGAATACAGAGCCGCCTCCTAGATGTTTCTGTAATGCTGTTTCCATTTAAAATTATGGACTTAAATAACAGCCTATGAAAACTTCAGCCCTTTTTATTATTAGTTTGCTTTATAGCCTTTTTTCTAGTGCTCAAAATCTTTGCGCTGAAAATCAAAAATTAACCGAAAAAACTTCTTTTGAAATCACCGCTTACGGAACTTCTAACACTTTAGTTGCGGTTACAAATTTTAATGTTTCTTCAACCTTCAATACGCTTTCAGGACGCAAAGCGATCATTGCACAAATTGATAAAGATGCACCAACCCAAGAACCTCAAAATTATTATTCGTTAGAATGCGCTGATTCGACTTTATTGATCAACAACCGCAACATCATTCCTGCGTATGTTTTTGAAGAATACAGCAATATGAATTTTGATGCTTCAGCAAGCAGCATAGCCATTCCTAAAAAACTTGATGTAGGTCAAAAATTGAGCAATGCGGCTTATGAAATTGAAGTTGAAGTAGCGCCCATCACTCATAGACTTCATTATTTTTTAACCGATAGAATAGTTACTGCAAAAGAAACCATTAACACTCCGGCAGGTACTTTTGACTGTTACCTGATCGAAGCCAAAACACATATGAAACCACGCAACAACAACACCGGAAGCGTTAAACAATGGTTTGCCCAAGATATTGGACTTGTAAAGCAAGTAGATTATAATGTAGAGGGTGCGATAACCGGAATCAATCTCCTCACTGATCTAAAATTCTGATTACACAGAGGCCTTTTCCACCAACTCTGCTTCAAATAAATCGGCAAAATGTTTAAGTAATATTGGCTTTACTTCTTCTAAAGGCACTTCACTACGACCGAGTTCTACATTAAGCGAGGTCACAGCTTTTTCTTTAATTCCGCAAGGGATTATATTATCAAAATAACCAAGATTAGCATTAACATTAAATGCAAAACCATGCATAGTAACCCATCTACTGGCGCGTACGCCCATGGCACAGATCTTTCTCGCAAACGGAGTTCCTACATCAAGCCACACACCGGTTTCCCCATCAGAACGTTGGGCTTTCAAACCATATTCTGCTAAAGTTAAGATGATAGTTTCCTCCAGAAGCCTTAAGTATTTATGAATATCAGTAAAGAAATTTTCAAGGTCTAAAATTGGATATCCCACAATTTGACCAGGACCGTGATACGTGATATCTCCTCCTCTATTAATCTTGTAAAAGGTAGCATTTTTGGCTTTGAGTTGCTCTTCAGAAACCAACAAATTACTTATATCACCGCTCTTCCCTAAGGTATACACGTGCGGATGTTCTACAAATAAAAAGTGATTAGGGGTGGCAAAATCAGTTTCTTCGCGTCTGTTCTTAATTTTTAGATCTAAAATATCTTTAAACAGTTGCTCTTGATAATCCCAGACTTCCTTGTAGTCGTGATTTCCTAAATCCTGTACTTCTACTTGCTTATTCATACTGCAAAGATACAATACATTTTAGCCTGTGCATAACCTCTAAGAAGATCAGTAACTAAGATGATTAGCGCCGGTTTACGATAATTAATGCTGCAATAACACCGGGAATCCAGCCACAAAACCATAGCAGGGTTACTAATAATACAGAGCCGCACCCTTTATCAAGAACCGATAAAGGCGGCAAAAAGATGGCGATTAACGCCCTAAAAAAACTCATTTTTGATTTGATTTATGATGATTGATGGTCTATAAGACACAATTACTAAGCTTTCGTTACAGTTATTGATTTCTCGGCTGCGAGTTGCTATATTTGCGGGCTTAAATACAGACAGCATTATGCAACTTTCAGAACAGGAAATTATCAGACGCGAGAAACTGGCAGGTTTACGCAAATTAAACATAAACCCATATCCGGCAGATTTGTATCCGGTAGATCACACTTCAGCGAAGATAAAACAGGATTTTGAAGACGGTAAGAAGGTGGTTATCGCCGGCAGATTGATGTCTCGTAGAATTCAAGGTAAAGCCTCTTTTGCAGAGTTGCAAGATTCAACCGGTCGTATTCAAGTGTATTTTAATCGTGATGAGATCTGCCCGGGAGAGGATAAAACCCAGTACAATGACGTCTACAAAAAGTTACTCGATATTGGTGATTTTATAGGTATTGAAGGTGAACTTTTTACCACTCAAGTAGGTGAGAAAACCGTGATGGTTAAACAATTCACGCTGCTTAGTAAAGCGCTTAAACCGCTTCCCTTGCCTAAAGTGGATAAAGATGGAAACGAATTTGACAAATTCAACGATCCTGAAATGCGCTATCGCCAGCGCTATGCAGATCTTGTGGTCAATCCAAAAGTTAAAGACGTATTTGTAAAACGCACCAAGCTTTTTGCTGCAATGCGTAATTTCTTCAACGACAAGGGATATTTTGAGGTAGAAACACCTATCCTACAATCTATTCCGGGAGGTGCTGCAGCACGACCTTTTGTTACCCATCATAATGCTTTAGACATTCCGTTGTATTTGAGAATTGCCAATGAATTGTATCTAAAAAGATTGATCGTTGGTGGTTTTGATGGAGTTTATGAGTTCTCTAAAAACTTCAGAAATGAGGGAATGGACCGTACGCATAATCCAGAATTTACGGCAATGGAAATTTATGTAGCCTATAAAGACTACAACTGGATGATGGCCTTTACTGAAAAACTACTTGAGCATTGCGCAACAGCGGTTAACGGTACTACTGAAGCTACTTTTGGTCAACACAAAGTAGACTTTAAAGCACCCTACGCACGTGTAACTATGACCGATGCGATCAAACAATTTACCGGTTATGATATCACAGGTAAGTCTGAATCTGAACTTCGTGAGGCTGCTCTAGGAATGGGCCTTGAAGTTGATGAAACTATGGGTAAAGGGAAACTCATTGATGAGATCTTTGGTGAGAAATGTGAAGGCAACTTTATACAGCCTACATTTATCACAGACTACCCTAAAGAAATGAGTCCGTTGTGTAAAGAACATCGTGAAAACCCTGAGCTTACTGAGCGTTTTGAACTTATGGTTTGCGGTAAGGAAATAGCCAATGCGTATTCAGAGTTAAACGATCCTATCGATCAACGCGAGCGTTTTGAAGAGCAACTTAAACTTGCGGAAAAAGGAGATGATGAAGCGACAGAGTTTATTGATCAGGATTTCTTAAGAGCACTTGAATACGGAATGCCACCAACTTCTGGTTTAGGGATTGGGATGGATCGCTTGATTATGTTCTTGACCAATAATCAATCTATTCAAGAGGTATTATTCTTCCCGCAAATGAAACCTGAACGTAAGAAGGTAGAATTGACTGAAGAAGAAAAAACCATTTTTAATATTCTCAAGAAGGAAAAAAATCTTTCACTAGACACTTTAAAAGAAGCTTCCGGGTTAAGCAATAAAAAATGGGATAAAGGCATTAAAGGCCTTACCAAACAAAAGCTAGCTAAAGTTGAGAAAGAAGGTGAAAACCTTACGGTTACTCTAATAGATTAATCACAGACTTTTCTAAATAATTTAAAAGCCCGATTCAGTATTGAGTCGGGCTTTTAGTTTAAAGAATGTTAAAAGTATCCTAGGCAAATAAACCTTTTGAAATTATCAAAGTCATAGAGATATAACATAAAAATTAATGGATATGAAAAAATTGATCGCAATTGCCGCATTATTTGTTGCTACAACAACTTTTGCACAGGAACAGCCGCGTGGGGAGCGTTTCAAAAAAATGATGGATGCTACACCTGAAGAAATGGCTGAATTACAAACTAAACGTTTGACTCTAGCCCTTGTACTTGATGATAAACAACAAAAGCAAGTTTATGATCTTCAGCTTGCAGAAGCTAAAGAGCGTAAAGCCCAATGGGAAGAACGTGCTGCTAAGAAAAGTACTCGTGAAAAAGGTGTAAAACCTACAGAAGAAGAAATTGCAGCAATGCGCGAATCTATCAAAGAAAGACATTCTGAAATGTTAGATAAGCAAATTGCACATCAAGAAAAAATGCAAAATATTTTAAATGAAGAGCAGTTTGACGAATGGCGTAAACTTAAAATGAAGCGTCACGACCGTATGGCGATGCGCGATGGCAAACGTGGAGAACGTTCTCACGACCGCAACCAGAAAGCTAAATGGCGTAGATAGGTTTATCCCAAAAAACAGGTTTTCTATTTCAAGGTAAAGACCAAAAGGATTTTAGCCTTTGGCAGTACCAACAAAAAATCCCCGCGAATTGCGGGGATTTTTATTTTATTTCATATTCACTACTAAAGCGTTGGTGCAATTTTAGCTACCGCCGCAATAGTCGCATCAAGATCTTCATAAGTCAACGCGTCAGTTATAAACCACGTCTCGTAAGCACTTGGAGCAATATAAACCCCTTCTGCTAATAACCCGTGGAAAAACTTTTTAAATGTTTCGTTAGCACCCGCAGATGCCGAAGCAAAATCGGTTACTGCTTCTTCAGCAAAATGTACTGAAATCATCGACCCCACTCTATTAATCGTATGCGTGATTTTGTTTTCAGTTAATACTTGAGCAATTCCTTTTTGTAGGTATTCGGTTTTTTGTTCAAGTCGTTTGAAAATTTCACGATCCTGATCTAAAGCTTGAAGCATCGCTAAACCGGCAGCCATTGCCAAAGGGTTTCCGCTTAGAGTTCCTGCCTGATACACCGGACCTAAAGGAGCCAAGTGGTTCATAATTTCATTTCGTGCAGCAAAAGCTCCTACAGGCAAACCACCACCTATTACTTTCCCGAAGGTTACAATATCAGCTTGAACGCCTGTTAATTCCTGTGCGCCACCTGCAGCTAGTCTAAAACCGGTCATCACCTCATCAAAAATAAGTAGCGCTCCGTGAGCTTGACATAAATCCTTCAATCCTTCAAGAAAACCTTCAGCCGGAGGAATACATCCCATGTTTCCCGCAATCGGCTCTAAGATAACCGTAGCTATTTCATCTTTATTGGCTTCAAAGATCTCTCGCACTTGATCTAGATTATTGTATTCCGCAAGCAAAGTATCTTTAGCCGTACCTTGAGTTACACCGGGGCTATTAGGCGAACCAAAAGTCACCGCACCACTCCCCGCTTGAATTAAAAACGAATCAGAATGCCCGTGGTAGCAACCGGCAAACTTTATAATTTTATCTCTGCCAGTGAAACCACGTGCTAGACGCACCGCACTCATACAAGCTTCGGTACCGCTATTTACAAAGCGTATTTTATCAATACCGGGTACCATTTTGACTGCTAGCTTAGCAATCTCAGTTTCCAATTCTGTGGGTGTTCCAAAAGAAGTTCCTTTCTTGGTTCTTTCAATAACCGCATCAACCACCGGCTGGTAGGCGTGACCTAATATCATAGGTCCCCAAGAGTTGATGTAGTCAATTAATTTATTTCCGTCTTCATCAAATAGATATGCACCTTTTGCTTCTTTTACAAAAATTGGATCCCCGCCAACAGCTTTAAAAGCTCTTACCGGTGAGTTTACTCCGCCGGGGATTACCTCTTGCGCTTCTGCAAATAGTGCACTACTTCTTTTATAAATCATCATTAAAATCCATTATACTGTGGGGTAACATTTAACTGCTGCCCAATACTTATCGTGTTATTATTTAACCCGTTGTTCTTTTTTAGTTCATCTACCGTAAGGTTATACATACGTGAAATACTATAAAGTGTTTCTCCTTTTTTTACCGTATGAATACTCACGGCATTTGAAGGTTCGGGTTTATATTCTTTAATTTTTGTTCCTAAAACCTCAGCATCATAGTTGTACATCGCATATCGTTCAATGATCGCAATGAGCTTTTCAGGATATTTTCTATCTGTTGCATAACCTGCCTTGCGCAGACCGCGGGCCCAACCTTTATAGTCGTCAGGTTCCAGATCAAACAAATCTGCATACCTACTTCTACCTGTTAGAAATAAGGAATGATCTCTAAAAGAATATTTAGGATCTCTATATTTTCTGAAGCATTCGCCCTTCTCGTCATCATCATGATACACCACATCTCCCGTCCAGTTATGACATTTTATTCCGAAGTGATTATTAGCTTTTTTAGTCAAATTGCCATTTCCGGCGCCCGATTCTAAGACAGCCTGAGCCATTGTGATGCTCGCCGGTATTTTATAAAGTCGCATTTCTTCCTTAGCAATAGGGGCAAAATGCTCAATATAATCTTCTACTTTGTCAAACGGAGCGTAAACATAAGCTCTTTCGATTTCCTTAGTAGTTTCGGCAGGTGGAGTATTATTACGCGCTGCGGTACGTGTCTCAGTAGTGCGAGAGGGGCGAACACTTACTTTACGCTTAGCAGCACGCTTGCTTCCGCCACAACCTATCAGCAAAAGACTTAGAATAAAAAGAGTAAGAACTTTTTTAATCATATTACATTCTAATCAGTGGAAATCCTTTTTTCAAGAGTTTTTGGTTCATCCCGGCAATACCTTGCAGGCCTCCTGTATGAACGGCTAAAATACGGGTATTTTTAGAGAAAAACTCATTGCGGATAAGTTCTCTGAGACCGAACATCATTTTACCCGTATAAACCGGATCTAGCAAGATATCGTGCTTCTTTTTAAAGTCATTGATAAAGGTTACAAGATCTTGATTTACTTTAGCATAACCGCCAAAATGATATGCGTTAACAAGTTCCCAATTGGTTTTATCAGTATATTTTTTAATTTCAGCATTTAGAAAATCACCTTTCAACGCCGGAAATCCTAAAATTTTTTGATGCGGAAAACTGCCATCTATAATTCCTGCAATGGTGCCTCCGGTTCCAACAGGACAAGCGATATAATCAAAGTCTTGAGTCGCTTCTGAAAGGATTTCAGTACAACCTTGTACGGCCAGAGTATTGGTTCCACCTTCCGGAATTAAATACAAAGTGCCAAACTCATCTTTTAACTGCTGTAAAAATTGGGGCTGAAGCTTTTCTCGATACGCTTCGCGTGAAACAAACTTAAATTGCATTCCGCAATCTTGAGCAAATCTTAAGGTAGGATTATGCTGAAGCGTCTCCCGATGGTTTTGAGCAAGCTCCTCTCCACGAATCACTCCGATAGTTTTGAAACCTGAGAGCAATCCGGCTTTGGCTACTGCAGCGATATGATTAGAATACGCTCCTCCAAAAGTGAGCAAAGTATCGTGCTGTTGTTTTGTGGCTTCTAGCACATTGTATTTTAATTTTCTGAATTTGTTACCGGAAACATAGCTATCGATCTGATCTTCCCTTTTAATAGCTACCTCGACATGAAATTCCTCATACAAAGAATCACTTAAATATTGAATCTGAGGTTCATTTTCTAAAGAAGTAAAAAAACCTAAATCGTTCATTTTTCGTATGTATTAAGTAGTATACCGCAGTTTTAAAAGCAAATTTAAGAATAAAGGTTTTATACAAGTACACGAGTCATTTTTTGACTTTATTTACTGATATTCAACTAGAAAATCGCTTATATAGAATGATTATACAGGTTAAAAACTTGACAGTAATTCGATAAAATACTTAATTTTGCAGTCTAATGACTTGTTTATCGGTCATATAGCTTTTTAATACTGTGGTTACCCCCGAATCTTAAGATTGACCAAGTTATGAAAACAATTCCCCCTATGCTCAAGCTCAGTTTCGTATTGAGTGTATTCTTACTTCCGTTTATATCCAATGCTCAAGTGGGTATTGGCACCACCAATCCTGCCGGAGGTTCTCTACTTGATATAGAGAGCGCAGAGAAAGGCATTTTAATTCCGCGAGTCGATATTGCAGACCTGAGCACTCAAGCTCCTGTTACCGGTGATCTTACAAGCAGCGAAAGTTTGCTGGTGTACAATACCAATACTACGACCGGTAAAGGCTTCTATTACTGGGACGGCACACAATGGGTTGCTGTAGGCGGCACCGGAGAAAATATTTATACTACTGATGGAAGTCTTCCAGAAACGAGAACGGTCAATCTTGATGAAAATATTCTACGATTTGACAATGGTGTTGGTCGTTACCTAAACTTAGAAGGGGCTTCAGTTTCTGATAATAACGACCCGTTTCTCTTCACGACATTCAATGCACTACGTTTTGACATTGATAATGATCCTGTTTTAACTCTAGATAACAATCAGGATGTGGGTATTGGCTTAGCCGATCCCCAAGCCAAACTCCATATTTTTGAAAATACAGGAACTCCTGCTTCACCTAGTGATGGAACTATAGTTTTAGAACACGGAGATGCCGGCGGATCCTCGTCAATAGTTTTTAAAAGTCGGGCTAACAATAATAGTGATTACGGGTATTTAAACTTTTCTGATAATGGAAGTGGAAATGGTTCAACAAACGAAAATGCATTATTAGAAATAGGTATTCAGAATGACGGTGTAAATCAATATCAAGATGACATTAATATTGCTTCTACAGGTAATGTTGGTATTAGCAATACAGCTAAAAGTTACATATATCAGGAAACACCTCAACAATACGCGTAGATGGTTTGAATAGAGCTAACAACGCTTCTAATGTCCAAAATGATCCTATGCCAGTATATGTTGATGATAATGGTACAATGGTTTTACGACCTTCATTAGTTCAAACCTATATGCCGGTTAATATAAATGATTTTATAAATGAGATTGAAATAAGATCAAATAACGGTGCTGGGAATACACTAGAGCTTTACTCTACTACCATAACACTTTCTCAACAATCTTTGGTTGAAGTAATTTATCAAATGGGTGTAGGAATTACAACATATAATCGTCAACCAGTCACTGATGGTGCTGCAAGAATGTATAGAGGGTGGTTTACTGTAAACAATGGGGTTCGCCTCGGTCTTGATACTGGAACCTACACGAATAATCCAGATAATTCAGACCCTAATGGTGATGGTATACCAACTTATGCTTCAGGTCTATATTTCTTGGGTGGTTCTGGATTTGTTCAGCTACCTCCAGGCACTCATACAATTCGAGTTTATGGGTTAGGTTTTGGCGGTGAATTTGGATATACGATGACTTATGGCGGAGGGAATGGTGATAATTTTCAAATCATTGTTCATCGCTAATTCTAAACTCTCTAATTTCCTCAATTAAAAAATTTTGCTAAATAGCGAAATCATCACAACATCAAACTACAATCAAAACAAAATAATATACCTGTATAAAACTGTAAGTTAATCGTTTAAATTATAAGAATAATCTTTGATATCCTTATATTTGCATTATTAATCTTTATTTACAAACCACTAGATCAGCTTTAAAATTCTTCACACCCCTACACTTCATGAAAAATAAACAGATTCTCCCTAAAGTCTCTTTTGTCTTTATGCTATTATTCCATGCGCTAACCTCAGCTCAGGTGGGTATAGGTACAACTTCTCCTGATGATGGAGCTATTTTAGACATCTCCAGTACAGATAAAGGTCTCTTAATTCCGAGAATCACACTTACAGGATTAAACGACAACACCACAATAACTCCAATTACTACGGGCTTACTTATTTTTAATAGCACGGCTGCAGGCTCAGGTGCTAATGCGATAGATCAAGGTTTTCACTATTGGAACGGAAGTGTCTGGGTAAAATTAACCACCAATGCAGACACTCCAACAGATTCAAACATTTATGAGAACAACGGAACTGTAACTGGTTTTAGAACGATCAATCTCAATAACAATATTTTCGGTTATTTAAACAACAGCGCAAACAATAATTATTTATACCTATCCCCTGCAGGATTATACTCTGATGAATTTTTCTGGGCGTCAGATGTAGGCCACGGCTTTGCTGTAGGTACTAATGAAGCCTTTGTCGTTGATCAAAACCGAATGGCCACATTAACCTCCTCAAATAACCCGGTAACAGCAACCACCGGCTCCTTAGTTATTGAACACGAACAGAATAATGGTTCGGGAGTTTCTTCAATTGTGTTTCCGAGCGCCTCAAATAGAGGTAGTGATTACGCCTATATAAGTTATGAAGACGACGGCTCTACGAATGGAGACACTAATGAAAATGGTTTATTTACAATAGGAATTGCTAACGATGGCACAGGAGTATCTGATACAGATCGAGATAATTTGAACCTTGTAGCTTCTGGTTCTGTGGGTATTGGCAATACAGGCCCTAATCAGCAAGCTGCCCTAGATATGGGGCAAACCAATAAAGGTTTACTTATTAATAGAGTTAATTTGACCTCAACCACATCAAGTGCTCCTATCTATGGTAATCAAGCAAATATGCCAGAATCTTTATTGGTTTATAATACTGCAACAACAACGGGATCCAATGCTGTAACTCCAGGATTTTATTACTGGAGAAACAATCAATGGAATCTAATTGCAGGTAATGCTAGTATGTCAAATAATCTCTATTCTTCCAACGGAACTTTAACTTCTAACAGAACTGTTGACCTAAACACACGAACACTAGCCTTCGATAACTCTACTCATAATGGTAGAATAGGTATTAACGTCGCAGCCCCTGCTGCTGCTCTTCATCTTTATGAGGCTACGGGCACCGCTCCTGCTATTAGTGGCGCTAGCCCTGTTGGTACTCTATTACTCGAGCACGGAAATGGTGGAGGTGAATCTTCTATTGTTTTTAAAAGTACTAATAACCCTGGTAGTGATTATGCTTATATAAAATATGAAGACGACGGTAGCCCTAACGGTTCAACTTCTGAAAACGGCAGATTGACCATTGGTATTGAAAATGATCTTTCGGGAACAAATGTCCAAGATGATATTAACATTAAATCTACCGGCGTTATTGACTATACTTTAGGTGATAATGCAAATGCAACTTATACCATGAGCTCATCTGCTTTCTATCCTCGCTCTGAAAGGCAAAAAAATCTTGGTTTAAGTGGTCAAAGATGGAATAACCTATATATCGATCGTATCTATTATAGGCAAGCTACCCAGGATTCTGATTTAAGATTGAAAGAAAACATTCAACAACTACCTAAGGGCTTAGAGGATATTTTAAAGCTTAAACCATATAAGTACAATTATAAAGATGATAATGAGACTAAGCATTACGGTTTTGTAGCTCAAGAGTTAAACGACATCTTACCTATACTCGTTAGTTCTATTAATGATGATGCCGAAGAAACGCTCACTGTAAATATAACGGAGATCATTCCCATCCTTGTAAAGGCCATTCAAGAACAACAAACTTTAATTGATTCACAAAAATCAAAGATCGAAAATTTAGAAACTGCAGTTCTAGCCATTCAAAATCAACTAGGATTGCAGGTTGACCATGCAACCCAAGCTGGTGAGTAACTCACAAATACCTTAAAAAGCTCCAGACCGGCCTTTGCTTTAAATAGCTAAGGTCGTTTTCTTTTGCATAGGCCTCTTTCTCAAAACTTATCGCGCGATAAGCGGCGTATTGAGATTGTAGACGAATCAGGTGTATTACAAACTCAATGCTATACCAGATATAAAAGAAAACTATTAAAAGTTCTTGCTGTTGCCGTAAATGAATACGCTCGTGATTTATAAAAATTGGGTCTTGCTTTAATTTGGGATCTTTTAATAGCACAAAGGGCCAGAGTGCGCAGCCGGCAAAATGCTTAAAGATTTTAGGGAAAATAATATAAATTGGCATAGGTAACTTATAATTGCACTAATATACAATCTAGGGGTAGTTTTAAGCGTTTTTTCACGTAAGACTACTGTTTCTTTTCATAACTTTAATACCGTGAGTTCTTTTAAACAACGCATTCCTTTAGAAGAAGGAGATTATTATTTGACACCTGAAGGATATAAGTGCTTTACCGAGCAATACCATTTAAAACGGGGCTACTGTTGTAAAAGCGGGTGCCGCCACTGTCCTTATGGTTTTAATAAAAATCGAGAGTGATCAGTGAACTCTTGGTATAATAGTTGATGCTAATAAGTTAGAATAGAATCTATTCTATTTCGGCTGATTCAAACTTTAAATATGTCATTATGAAAAAAATTAAACCCTTTTTACTACTTGCTGTTGTCGCAGTACTATCGGCGTGTAGTTCTGTTCGAGTGGCTTCTGATTATGATCAGAGTGCTGACTTTACCAATTACAAAACCTTTGCATTTTTTAAACCGGGTATTGATAAAGCCGAAATTTCTGATTTAGATAAAAAACGAATTTTACGCGCAATCGAAACCGAAATGATGGCTAAAGGCTTCGTAAAATCTGACAATCCATCTATTCTAGTAAGTATTTTTACTACAGCAGAAGAACGCGTAGATGTATATAACAACTTCGGTTGGGGTTGGGGCGCCTGGGGTCCTTGGGGACCGTGGGGCGGCGGTTTTGGCAACACCGTTTCCAGAACTACTGAAGGTACACTATACATTGACCTGATCGATGCGACCAAAAAAGAACTGGTTTGGCAAGGTCAAGGTACCGGATATCTAGCGCGAAATGTTGAGCGTAAGCAAGAACGTATTAACGAAATTGTAGGTGAGATTATGCAAGAATATCCACCGAAACAAATGGCTTCTAATTAAGAAGAGCTAAAGTAGTAAACTACCTCAGGGTAAGCCTTGAGGCATTGGTTGAAAACAAATTTTCAATTTTGAGGCAAGCCTCGGAGCATTAAACCCTTTGGCGGCGCCAATAAAAAAAGCCCTCTATTGAGGGCTTTTTTTATGCATACGATTGAAGCTTTTTGCGTGTAAAGTCTGATAAAACCAACTTACCACTTGTTGCTGCTCGCGTTTTTAAGAGGGTGTCCCAAGATTCAGTACCAGACCAAAACATCGTTTTGCTTTCGGTTAAAGCTTCCGGATTGTAGGTTGCTAAATCTCCAGCTAATTTTTCAATAGCTTGATCTAATGCTTCGACAGTTTCAAAAACCGAAGCATACAGTCCGCACTCTTGAGCCCATGCTGCGGAATAAAACTCTTGCGCATTGATAGTCACTTGCGAAAATGCCGAAATGCCAATCTTACGTTCCACCGCAGGTCCAATAACAAACGGACCAATCCCAATACTGATCTCACTCAATTTTATAGAAGCATATTTGGTCGCCATACAATAATCAGCAGCAGCAGCCAGACCAACACCGCCGCCAACCGCCTTGCCTTGCACCCGTACAATAGTAAGCAATGGGCATTTTCGCATTGCTAAGATCACCCGGGCAAAACCCATAAAAAAGTCTTTGCCTTGCGATTCATTCTCGATAGCAATTAATTCATTAAAGCTTGCCCCCGCACAAAAGGTACGCTCTCCCCCACTTTGAATAACCAGTACACGCAAATCACTACGAGATCCAGCTTCGGTAATGGTACGCTCTAATTTCTTTAGAATTTCAGTAGGTAGAGCATTATGATTAGGCGTGTAGAACGTGATGGTTCCCACGGAATTTTGAACATCAAGCGTAACATAGGATTCTGGCATATATTTTCAGTAAAAAGTAGTTTCTATTAAATATTTATCAAATTTATAGATATAAGAACAATATTTATAAACATATTCTTATTTTCATTAGTAAATTACGCTGAGGTAATTTGTTCTAATTTGAAGATTTCAACGCAGAACCTAAAGCGAAATTTACCGCATATAATCCCAATTTTCGGGTACAGAAGCATTTTAGTTATGAGTCAGGTTTTAGATAAAAATATAGAAACTAATCCACTTATTGAGCGTCTTCCTGCGCATTTAAAGCAATACATTAAACCGCAGAATTACGACAATTATACCGCGATCAATCAAGCAGTGTGGCGCTATGTGATGCGTAAAAACGTTGCATACCTCAGCACTGTTGCGCATAAATCCTATTTAGACGGACTCAAACAAACCGGGATTTCTATCGATCATATTCCTAATATGTATGGAATGAATCGCATTCTAAAAGAAATTGGCTGGGCGGCAGTCGCTGTTGATGGGTTTATTCCACCGGCGGCGTTTATGGAATTTCAGGCATACAATGTTTTGGTCATAGCTTCAGACATCAGACAACTAGAGCATCTTGAATATACGCCAGCGCCAGATATCATTCACGAGGGCGCAGGCCACGCGCCTATTATTGCCAATCCTGAATATGCAGAATATCTAAGACGCTTTGGTGAAATTGGGTGCAAAGCGATTTCTTCGGCTAAAGATTATGAATTATATGAAGCCGTACGCGAACTTTCCATCTTAAAAGAAGCAGAAGATACGCCGCAAAGCGAAATTGAAAAAGTAGAACAACGCGTAGATTTTCTGCAAAATAATATGGGGACGCCTAGTGAAATGGCGCTTATAAGAAACCTGCACTGGTGGACGGTAGAATACGGACTTATAGGAACTCCGGAACAGCCTAAAATTTATGGAGCCGGATTGCTTTCTTCTATAGGTGAAAGCGCTTGGTGTATGACCGATAAAGTGAAAAAACTCCCGTATGCTATCAATGCCGCGCAACAAGAATTTGACATCACAAAACCGCAACCTCAACTTTATGTAACGCCTAATTTCGCCTATCTAAGTGAAGTTCTTGAGGAATTTGCCAACACCATGGCGTTGCGCACCGGCGGTCCTGAAGGTTTACAAAAACTGATTGACAGTAAAAATCTGGGAACGATAGAACTCAGTACCGGTTTGCAAATTTCAGGAGTGTTTACTGAAATGATTCTTTATAAAGACAAGGTTGCTTACCTGCAAACCAAGGGGAAAAGCGCACTGAGTTACCACGAAAAAGAATTGGTAGGTCACGGCACAATTAACCATCCTGACGGCTACGGAAGTGCAATAGGCAAACTTAAAGGAATCAATCTCGCTATTGAAGATATGAGCCCTAAGGATTTACTCGCTTATAAAATTTCTGAGGGAAGCCTTGTAACGCTTGAATTTGAAGGTGGCATCAAAGTAAGCGGCGAGATCATTACCGGAACGCGGAACCTTAAGGGAAAAATCATTCTTATCAGTTTTAAAGAGTGTACTGTTAGCTACGAAGAACGCATTTTATTCAAGCCAGAATGGGGAATTTATCATCTCGCGGTTGGTAAGAAAATCACTTCAGCCTTTGCCGGGCCGGCAGATTTTAATTCGTTTGATTTAATTCAGCATAAAATTTCTACTACCACTGCAAAACCAAAAATGAGCGCACAACGTCAAGAGTTAGAAGATCTTTATCTCGCCGTTCGCAACTATAGAGAAGGAAAAAACACCAAATTTTCTCCTCAGGCCGTTTTTGATATTTTGAAAAAAAGCCATCAAAAAGATTGGCTACTTTCGGTGGAATTGTATGAACTCGCTAAAGACGAAAACAACACAACCTTCAAGACTGAAATTCTTCAGCATTTAGAGCAAGTTAAAGCGCAGCATCCTAAAGTAAAACACCTTATTGAAGATGGTCTCGAACTAGTCTAAAAGCGTTTTTAGTTCTTGTGACGAGTTTATGGGAGTCGTATTATACTGCAAGGTCCAACCCAACGTATTGGTCACCACATAAATATTAGCAAGTTCTGCTAGAAGTCGGTTTTCAGCATTTTGAGGTAACTCTGAAGACTCAACCTTTTGCCTCACCGTAGTCATTACCCGTTGTTTGATTTTGTTATAATCTGATGCTTCAAACTGGTTTAAATAATCTTGGGATACATCGTAATACTCAATATCCGGATTGATATTAATCTCTGGAGCCGGAATATTTTTAATCGTAATGGTTTTGTTCTCGGGATCGACTTCCGTTTCTAAAGCACGTAGATCATAAGCAATGGTCACTTTAGCATTAATCACCACCAAAGCTTTTTTATTCGCTTCCACCAAATTGAAAATCTGCTTAGAATTTTTATAGGTAAAAACCTGTGCAAATGAACCTTCGGTCACCACCAGCTTACCCACGTTTTTAATTTCTTTCTCAATAAGATTTGTCGCTTCAATTAGTTGTTCTCGCTTCTCCTGCTGAGCATCAAAATATTGATAGGTAAAGTATCCTAAAAGGAGTATAAGAATGACGATTAAGACTTTCCGCATAAGGCTTGATTATAGAATCAAGTCAATTTATCTATTAATTGCGGAAAGAAAAAAGGAAGCTGCTAATCTTAACAGCATATTATATAATATTGTTTTGCCTGGCTTTGGCAACCGCTTCGATCTTGCTATGCACCTGTAGCTTTTTGTAGATATTTTCTATGTGTTTGCGCACCGTACTGGGAGACAAGAATAGATTTTCTGCAATTTTAGTGTAGCTTAATCCTTTGCCCAACTGCTCAAGAACATCAATTTCCCGAGAAGATAACGAGATTTCTTCGCGCTCTTGCAAATTGCTTATAGCTTCTGGATTACGCAACAGTTTAAGGGTACGCATAGCAATAGACGCATTCATTGCGGCTCCGCCGGAAAGTGTTTCTGTTATTCCTTTTTGGAGTTCGTCAGGTGTGGTGTCTTTAAGCAAGTAGCCATCTGCCCCGGCTTTGATCGCATTAAAAATATGCTCGTCATTATCAAAAACCGTGAGCATAATTATTTTAATCTGCGGATATTTCTGTTTAACTAAGGCTGTTGCTTCAATCCCATTGAGCACCGGCATTTCAATATCCATTAAGATTAGATCAATATGCGGATTATCATCTAATTTGGTCAAAAGATCCGCGCCGTGTTCCGCAGTAAATTTTAAATGGAATTCTTTAAAAAAGGAAAGCTTTTCTGCTACAGCTTTAGCGAGAAAAAATTTATCATCTACTATGGCTATTTTTACCGGCATTTGAAGTTGAGAGCTTTAAATTTTAATCGAATAACTGGTTTTTCAGATCAAAAAATATGAGTGCCAGTCATTTAGTAAAAAAATCCGGAAAAGTCCCCTAGCCCTTCTCCGGATCTAACATTCAATACAGTACTGAAATTGAGATCACTAAACTAAGAAGAAGACTATAGGGTCGCAATAGGGCATTTGCCCCATTTTTAAGTTATTTCGATTTAAATCTCAAAATTATAACCGCTCTCCAGAAGCTCTTCATATTTGTCTGCATCAAAACGATACAGGAAGGCCCCGCGTTTAGAGCCACTTTTATCTTTTTCGTCAAGCTTTACCAGGACTTTAAGCGAAAGCACTTTTTTTCTAAAATTACGAGGATCCAGATCGCGTTGATAAATCGCTTCATAAAGTTTTTGCAACTGCGGAATAGTAAATTTTTCAGGCAAAAGTTCAAACCCAATGGGTTGCTGTCTCGCTTTTCTGCGCAGTTTATCAAGTGCATCTGCCACCATCTGATCGTGATCGAGTGCAAGCGTAGGCAGTTCTTTTAAGGTATACCAGAAAGCCCCGTGACTTTCTACAAGTTCGCGGTCATAATCTTCAAGACGTATCAGCGCATAATGCGCCACAGAAAGACAGCGGTATCCGGGATCACGATCTGCTTTACCATAGGTCTTAGACTGCTCTAAGAATATTTGCTCAAGCCCGGTGATTTCTTTTAAAACGCGTCGTGCCGCATCATCTACATTTTCATCAAGCTGCACAAAACTTCCAATCAACGACCAGATCCCTGAGTCTGGTTCTACACGTCTTTTAAAAATAAGAAGCTTGAGATCTTCACCGTCAAAACCAAAGACAATACAGTCTGTCGCGACGTATAATTTTTCATTATCAGCGTAAAAATCATTATTTGAAGCATGCGCAATACTGGCTGAGCTTGGTGTCATAAAACGTGTTTTAAGCGTACAAAATACGTTTTTTTAACGAAAACTGGTACTACCTATAAAAACTACGCCTTTGCTTATTTTGACTGAAGGATCACTCGAGCGCCTTGAGTAGGTTGCGTTTCAATTTGAAGTGTTGCGCCTATGTCTTGAGCGCGCTTTTTCATATTACCTAAGCCATTGCCCTGCTGATGATTTGTTAGATCAAAACCATTGCCATCGTCAACAACAGCGACTTTAAATTGATCAGCATCCCAGACCTGCATAATTACCTGAATGTTGTGAGCTTCGGCATATTTTAAAGCATTATTGACCGCTTCTTGTATCACGCGATAAATATTGACTCCCTCAATTGAAGTAAATATAAAATCAGGAGCTTGTTTCGTATTAAAGTCAAAGCTAAACTGCACCGAATCTTTACTGCTTTGCGCACGCTCAATAAAATTTGAAATACGCGTTTGCAGATCTTCAACCGAAATTTTCTCCTTATTCATCGCCCATATCGTATCTCTTAACTCATTGATGGTTGTTGAGGTAAAAGCGCTTATCATACTCAGTTTCTCGAGGATACCGCTATCTGCATTTTTAATTTGATATTTGAGATTATCAATACTCGATATGATAAATGTAAGCTGCGACCCTATGTTATCGTGTAGATCTCTCGAGATGCGTAAACGCTGTTCTTGAAGCCTATTTTGAGTCTCAATCTTGGCCAGAGCAACCTGCAATTCATGCTCTTTTTGCAACTGACTGTTTTTTAATTTCTGTCTGCTGTAGATTAGGTATCCTACAAGTCCTAGTATAAAGGCTAAAGCCAGACTTCCGTAAATAAATGCATTTTTGCGACGTACTTCCAGATCTTTTTCAGCAAGCTGGGCACGCTGCTCGAGGATTTGGTTCTCTTTTTTCTCGGTTTCATATTTAACCTCAAAATCTGTTATTTTTTCTTGAAGGTCTTCATCTATCAAAGTTTTTGAAGATTCCTGATAGTTGTTTGAATACTCATAAGCTTTCTTAAACTCGCCTAATTCATAATAAGTTTTAGCTAGATTTTTAAACAACTTAGCGCTGTCGCTTGGGTTTTCAGCTTGCACGATAAAGGGTTCTGCTAGCTCTAGATAATATTCTGCCTGCTGGTAATTCTCCAACTCAAAATAGTTAGAACCTACATTGAGATAAACCACGCGCAAGGTTTGATTATCCTTTTGAGCAATAGCACCATCGATAACAGGCTTGTATAATTCGATTGCTCGCTCAAATTGACCTTTTGACGTCGCGACTTGAGCCAGAGCAGTTTTAGCAAACAAGACAAGTTTACCATAATTTTCTTCTTCAGCCTCAAGAATTAAATTCTCAAATTCGGCTTCAGATTTATTAAGCATTACAGTATCTCGAATATCCTCAGCCAGCTCCCGATGCATATTGGCCACATTATACTTTCCATTTAAAATATCTTGTGGCGTACCGTGTTTCTCTTTTATAACCAGCGCTTTTTCATAGAACTCCAAAGCCTTTTCGAGCGCATCCATATCTTCATAAATAAGTCCAAGGTTATTTAAAGACCTACCTAATGCTGTAGAATCCTTAAGTTCTTTAGCCAGATCTATTGCTTCTTCGTGGACATCAATAGAAGCTTCAGCTTGACCTAGATATGACATTGCTAAAGCTTTATTATTTAAAAAAGTAAGCACATCGTCCTTCTTTTTATTTGATTTAGCAAGTTCTAGCGCATTGCTAAAATTCTCTAAAGCTTGCTTAAAATCTCCTTGATAAAAATTTAAAACTCCTTGATCACCATAATAAATTGACTTCAGTTGATAATCTTCAAAATTCTCTAACTGGGTCCAGGCCTTGTCATAATAAACATGCGCAGAGTCGTAATTGGAAATCTGAATGAAAAACTTGGCTTTGATTAACAACCCTCTAATTTCAGGCTTTAGTTGTTTGGTTGTTTTACCATATTGAATAAGTTTACGTGTGTAGAAATCTGCTGAATCATTTTCCTTATACTCGAAGACTTCAATTAGTTTCACGTATGCTTCGGTTTTATCTTCAGCATTTGCAAGTGCAATTACGGCTTTAAGACTATCGGCTTTTTTTTGATTGACTTGTGCCTTTACATGAATGCTAAACAGGCATAGAGCGGCAATAAGAATCCTAAATATCATATTTTGAACGTTCTAAAAAAACGTTAAAATAACTTTATTTTTTTATTTATCAACTGTTTGGCTAGTGTTTTGGCTCCATTTGCCAAACGAGTGATTCGCTAAGATTGAACTTTTGAAAGTCATACCTCATCAAATGGTGTTGCCTTGTTTTTATCTGATTTTGATGCAATTCAAGTTTAGATATGAGTTTATGACATCGCAATGCAGATGTAACACTATCGTATTTACACAAACCTATATGAATCATAATCATACCGCAAACTAGAGGAAAGACCGCCAATAAAAACCCCAACACATATGTACTTTCTAAAGTCATAGGTTTAATACATTACTTACTCCGTAAAAATTTTGAGTTGCTTTTTAACTTCCTCGGCAGAAACTTCAGCGTTTTTTGAAGCATACCAATCTGCCACTTTATCTATGGAAGCCGAATTATCCCGCAAACTCACCAGAAACAAATCAATACCCAGTCTCAAAATAATAAGCAAAACCGCTGCAATAAAACCGGCATCGAGATACACCAAGAAAAACCCGGAAAGCACCACAACAAACTGCTGAATGAATATGCGCAAATAGGGTTTGATCATCAACTCACTTGCGGTAAATTTCAAATAGCGCTTTTCGCCAAGAAAGTCAGTTACAAAAGAAAAGCAGTTATTGAGAATTATGCTCAAAAGCAAAAGCCACATTCCGTCTAACTGAAGCAATGTCCAGTAATTCTTTAAAACTGCGATTCCGTCTGTAAAAAAAGTGCTTCCACCTAATTCAAAAAAGGTAAAGGCAAAAATGCTCTGTATCGCTACAAAAAAGCCATAATGGACAAGAAAAAAGAGAATGATCCCAAATCCTTGTGTACCTCCGTTGTGTCTTTTAAATCCTACACAAAATGCCATTTTAAGAGCATTTAATAACCCGATGACAATGGTTTCAACAAAGTAAGCCATCACGATACTCCACGGTGTTACAAAACCTACCGCCAACAGCATCAATAAAAACAATGCGTTTGCATACAACGCAGCATTTGATTTGTCTGGAGTTGCGACTTTTAAAAAAACAGCTGAATTGAACTTTTCCATCTAAAATATAGTTATGAGTTGAATGCAACACCAAATTGTCACCAATGCCAGCAGGATTAAAACAAAGCGCTTGAAGTTTGATTTTATCCTTAATTGCTTCCCTCTATAAAAACACAAAAACCCCGTAACTAAAGCAGGAATTGCGATATAAAACTGTAAAAAATAGAGGTGCAAAAAGCTTGCAAGCAATGCAACGAGCGCATATACCATCGCAGCAAAGCTGTAAAAAAACGCAATTTTGATTTTAGAAAAACGATACCCAAACTGCCGTTCTACCACTCTAAAAATCAAATACCCTAACGGAATACTGAGACCTACTATGATAAAAATGAGATGCATACTTTAAGAATTAAAACTCCCGAAGCACAAGAACGATACTTCGGGAATTTCTTTTAGTTTAAATTATATGCGTAAATGGTTTTATTGTCTGCTTTGTAATACAGCACCCCACCATAATCATCTACTTTATATTCCGGCTTTTTATCTTTTAAGACGATCTCTTTTTCAATCTCGCCGTTGGCTTTACTTACTTTTGCCAGACCGGTTCCATCATCAAGTTTAGTTAAGATAAATTGTGCATTTTCGGTTGCTGCCGTAGCTTTAAAACGCGTACTCAAATACTCAAAAGAAGCATCCGCCATCCCTGCGAACATATCTTGCGCGCGTTTGGCTTCTCTTCCGTATTCATTATAATTTCTGAGATTATTGGTATTAACCGCGTGGCTGCGCATATTAGCACCTGCCGTCATTGCTGAAGTCATTGTCAATGCTGTAGTTGCTACCGCGGTTACACCGCCAACGATTTTACCAAACGTGCTGCGACCCGGAGATTTTAGATAGGTATGGTATTGGGTGTCGCCACCAAAATCAAGCAAAGCCATATTTTGATCACTGCCTAAGTAAATTCCATCTTCACGAACCGTAAGTGTATTCGGGTTTTCTTTCTCTTCGAACTTCACTTTTGCTAAGGTTGAAATCTCACTGCTTTCTGCATCTATCGCAAATAGCTCATCATCTGCATTGATCAAGTAACGGTTATTTTTAGCATCAAATGCTGAAGTTACACTATTTGCGCTCTTGTATTTCAACGGTTTTTTCCAAACCTGATCTCCGGTTTTTAGATCAACTATGTTGGCATCTTCAGAAGTGATATAGATGAGTCCGTTAGGTGTTTCTGCCATCAACTTGATATCTTCTCCTGTTTTCAGCGGTTTCTTAAATAACGGAGTACCATCAAAAGAAACTTTATTTATTCCACCTTCATGAATACCGAATAATACACCGTCATCCATCACATAAAAATGCTGTACAAAACCTTTTGTTTTTGGTGCTTTATCCCATAAGTCTTCACCGGTAGAAGCACTTAAAAAATTGATCTTAGATTCTGAACGACCTGCTAAAATACTTTTTCCTGAAGTGTCTTTATCACTCACCACAATGAGCCCCTGAGGTAAGATTTGAAAATTACTCACCACGCCTTGTACTTTGGGAGCGTCTTTCCAGATTTCCGCACCGTTCGTTCCTATTTTATATACTTGGGTATTGGTTTTAGCATCGTTCATTTCGATGGCATAGATGTCGCTTTCATCCTCGTTAGTAACCATCCAATCCACGCCTTTTACTTTATTCTCCCAAAGTGTTTCTCCGGTTTTGGTTTTGGCATAAATTCCTTGTGTGGTAGGCACAAGCAGCTTGTCTTTCAGCAATAGCGGAGTCCCGCTTACCGCAAAAAACTTCATTGTTGTTTTACCCGGTTTCACGAGAAAGAAAGAGTAGTCGAGTTCGCCCGTAACTAAATCATAAACCGCGATTTTTGGTGTAACCGATTCAGCTTGTCCGCCGCCTTTTTGAAAACCGCTGATCACTAATTTACTTTCTGGCATAATCACATCTGCAGTTTGTATGGTTTTCCAATCATTCTTTTCGGTACTGAAGATCACTTCGCCAGAGATATAATCGATCACTGCTTTTTTACTTGAAAATCCAGATAAGGCTTTGATGCCACCTACCCCATTCTGATCTACCATCAAGTAAGGCGAATTAGGAATATATTGCACCTCTTCAGGCTTAACGCTTCCGTAATCGGTAAAATTAAAAACGAGTTCGTTTGATCCCGGTTTGATCCCAACCAGACCGTCGTTAGTACAAACAACGAGCGTTCCACCTAAAGTGAGCGTCATATCGTTGATCCCGGCGCCCACATCGTAAGTATAATCGGGCGCTTCTGCTTTTTGAGCCCAAGTTACTGCTGTAACAAAAAACAACAGTAACGCATTTTTTAAATGGTGTAATTTAAGTTTCATAATTGTACAGGTTAAAAGTTTTTACAGTCTCAAAATTGCCTGATTATCAAGCGACAATCAATACGGCAATTGCCCTATTTATTCTAAAATCATCTGTGTATCAGGGTTAAAAAAGAAGCCAAAAGAAGGTTTGTACCAACTCTTGGCTTCACGTAAAAACCTCAACACTTGAGATTTTATATATTATTGAATAGACACATTAAATTGACCGTTGGTTACGGCTACGGTTTTGCTGGTATCGCTGGTTAGATACCCTGTAAAATTGAAGGTTCCTGTGACGGTGCCACCGGCGGTATATTCGGCGATCTTGATTTCGCCATTAGACGCCGCTCCTGTTGAGGTGGTAAACACCATCGCACTATTGAAGTTTGAAGTGTCTTCGAGATACGTATAACTGCCCAGACTCACACTGTTCAGGTCATACGTGCCCACACCTTCAAAACCAATAATCGAGATCTGAATATTTTCAGAATCCATCGTACCTCCGGAAATGGTAAGGATTTGTATTCCGCCGGAATTACTCTCCACGGCAGTGGTCGCTTCGGGAAAAGATTCAAAAGAAGCGCCGTCAACGGTAGCGGTCAATTCGCCATCGCCGGCTGCGCTTGTGCCGCCATCATCGTCTTTTGAACACGCTGTTAAGACGAGTAGGCTAAAAAGTAATACTGAAGTAATTCTTGTAATTGTTTTCATGGTTTTAGGTTTAAAGTACAGAACAAAACTCCTGTAAATCAAAGCGCTAAACCATAAGGCATTTGCCGTATTTAAAACTGAATATGCGGAAAATCAACTTGTAAAGCGCGTTTTTTAGCCTCTAAGTTGTTGAGGAATTTCTGATGCGCTTCAGAATCTGGATTGAAAGGTTTGTGTGCTAAACCCTGCTGAATTTCCTGAACCTTTTGCATTGTTTTTTGGGTTGCTTCAGAAAAGTAAACTGAAGAAAAATGCTCCCAGATATAATCTACCGCCAAAGCATTAGGATGGATTAAATCTCTGTCATAAAAACGGTAATCACGCAACTCATCCATCATAAGTTCGTACGACGGAAAATATGCAGTAAGCTTCGACTCGTCTAAAACCTGATGCATTCCCGCCAGCAAATGGGCTTTACTGCGCTGATTTTCTACAAAACCATCTTTACTATGTCGCACGGGCGAAACGGTAAAAATCACATGGGCTTCTGAATTTACTTTTGTAATTGCTGAAAGTATACGTTCTGTAGTTGCTGCAATGGCATCAACAGAAGTCAATTCCTTCTGAAAAGCTTTCTGCGGAATCTTATGACAATTGGCAACAATTTTATCCTGTTCCAAATGCCGATATCCCCAAGCCGTACCCAAAGTGATCACAATATGAGAAGCTTGCGTTAGCTGACGTTTGGTCTCAACAAGTGCCTCATTCAATAACTTGATAGTTTCTTCGGCTGATGAAGCGCTTAATGCGGAATGTGCATCAAAGCTTACAAACCTGCCTTGTAGTTCTTCAAGATCAGCTTCAGAAAGCTGCTTACCAGAAACCGCAAATTCTAAAAATCTTGCGATCGCCTCCGGATGAAATAAGATCCCAAACGGATTTATAGTAGTCCTGAATTTATAGTACTCCAGCTTGGCTCCAATATTTTCTACAAAACAACTTCCTACCAAAAACAAACGCGAGTGATAATCTATAGGATTACCACTCGGTTTTAAAGGTATGGTTGTTTGTAATTTCAATTGCTATTAACCCAAATACGTTTTTACTTCGTTAAGCGCTTGAGCGATTCCGTCAGGATTTTTCCCTCCTGCGGTTGCGAAAAACGGCTGACCGCCACCGCCTCCTTGGATGAATTTACCTAATTCGCGTACGATGGTTCCTGCATTTAAGTCTTTCGCTTTAGCCAATTCCTTATCAATATAACAGCTTAGCAAAGCTTTTCCGCCTTGACGTGATGCCAAAAGAAGAAAGAGATTATCTACTTCGCCACCCAACTGAAAGGCCAAATCTTTGATTCCGTTTGCGTCGAGATCGACTTCTTTGGCAAGAAACTGAACACCATTAACTTCCTCAATTTCATTCTTCAATTCGCCTTTTACGTTCTTTGCTTTTTCCGCAAGAAGCACTTCTAATTGCTTTTTAAGCTCGTTATTTTCAGACTGAAGGCTTTCAATAGATTTTGCAGGCTCTTTGGTGTTGTTTAATAAACTGCGCACCGCTTCTAACTGCTCATCCTGCTCTTCAAAATACTGCATCACAGCATCTCCGGTAATCGCTTCAATACGACGAATTCCAGAAGCTACAGCACTTTCTGATTTGATCTTGAAATACCAAATATCGGCAGTATTTTCAGCGTGGGTTCCTCCGCACAATTCCATTGATTTTCCAAAACGAATGGTACGCACCGCATCGCCATACTTTTCACCAAATAGCGCAATCGCACCTTCAGCGATCGCCTGATCGTAAGGGATTGCACGCTGCTCTTCAAGCGGTAATTGCTCTTGAATACGTGCATTTACAAACTGCTCAATATCCTTAAGTTCTTCGGCAGTTACTTTTGAGAAGTGCGAGAAATCAAAACGTAAATAGCCGCTATGCACCATAGAACCTTTTTGCTCTACGTGTGTCCCCAGAACAGCACGCAATGCCTGATGAAGCAAGTGGGTCGCCGAGTGATTCGCTTGCGTTCTGTAACGCTGTTTTGCATCTACGACTGCAGTAAACGTCTCGTTTAAATTCTTCGGAAGGTTTTTAGAAAGGTGAATAATCAAGTTATTCTCCTTCTTAGTATCGGTGATATAAATTACATCGCCATTGGCTGCTTCCAGATAGCCTTTGTCACCAACTTGGCCACCACCTTCGGCGTAAAACGGAGTAAGATTAAAAACCAACTGATATTGGTCGCCTTCTTTCTTAGTATTTATTTTTCGGTAACGGGTGATGCGCACCGGAGTTTGCAAGGTGTCATAACCTACAAATTCTTCCTCGCTATCTTCTTCGACTACCGTCCAGTCTCCCGCTTCAATTTTTCCGGCAGCACGAGAACGGTCTTTTTGTTTTTGTAATTCGGTTTGAAATGCTTTCTCATCAAGTGTGTATCCTTTTTCTGAAAGAATCAACGCGGTAAGGTCTATTGGGAAACCATAAGTATCGTACAATTCAAAAGCCTTTGCTCCTGAAACTTCTTTTCCTTTAGTTTCTGTAATAATGGAATCAAGCAACACCAAACCTTGATCTAGCGTACGTAAAAAGCTTTGCTCTTCTTCTTTAATTACATTAAAAATAAGATTCTGTTGCTTTTTAAGTTCAGGGAAGGCTTTGCCCATCTCATCCACAAGAACGCTAACCAGTTTATAAATAAACGGTTCTTTGGTATTTAAAAAGGTAAACCCATAACGCACGGCACGGCGCAGAATACGTCGAATCACATAACCTGCTCCTGTATTACTTGGCAACTGGCCGTCTGCAATTGAGAATGCTACTGCACGCACGTGATCTGCAATCACACGAATGGCGATATCTGTTTCTTCCTTTTGACCGTATTTTGAATGCGCGATGGTCTCGATCTCACGAATGAGCGGTGTGAACACATCGGTATCGTAGTTCGAGGTTTTATCCTGAAGCACCATGCACAGACGCTCAAAGCCCATCCCGGTGTCAATATGTCGCGCCGGAAGGTTTTCAAGCGAACCGTCTGCTTTTCTATTGAATTGTATAAAAACGAGGTTCCAGATCTCTACCACTTGCGGGTGATCTGCATTGACCAACTCTGCGCCGGGAATTTTTGCTTTTTCTTCTTCAGAACGTAGATCTACGTGTATTTCTGAGCAAGGACCACACGGACCCTGATCGCCCATTTCCCAGAAATTATCTTTTTTATTTCCGTTTAAAATACGGTCTTCAGCTACGTGCTTCTTCCACATATCGTACGCTTCAGCATCACGCTCAAGCCCTTCAGCATCGTCCCCTTCAAAAATGGTCACATAGAGTTTACTCTTATCAATCTTATAAACTTCGGTAAGTAATTCCCAAGCCCAATCGATCGCGTCTTGTTTAAAATAATCTCCAAAACTCCAGTTCCCCAACATCTCAAACATTGTGTGGTGGTAGGTATCTTTACCCACTTCTTCCAGGTCATTATGCTTTCCGCTCACGCGTAAACATTTCTGAGTGTCAGTGACACGCGTATCTTTTGGTGTTCCGTTACCCAGAAAAAATTCTTTAAATTGGTTCATTCCGGCATTGGTGAACATCAACGTAGGATCGTTTTTGATCACCATAGGCGCAGAGGCCACGATGGAATGGTTTTTGGACTTAAAAAAAGATAGAAATTGATCGCGTATTTCTTGGGATTTCATGAGTGAATTTTAGAGTAGATCTTGCCAAAATATGATTACCGGCAAACTATTTTTTATATTTGTTCGTTACCCCTTAATTAAATGCGGGATACAAGCATATATTTTAACGCAAAAATAGAATAAATTAACTAATGTCTAAGGTTAAATATTATTACGACAAAGAGACGCTTTCTTATAAAAAAATAGAAAAGCGCAAGGGTCGTAAATTAGGTTATGCCCTGTTATCTATAGGCGCTTCTTTTCTTGCGGGATTTATTTTACTCGTTATTTATCTCAACATTCCTGACCTTGAAACGCCAAGAGAAAAAGCTTTGCAGCGTGAGTTGCAAAATATGAAAATGCAATACGGCGTACTCAATAAAAAACTAGATCAGGTTCAGACGGTTTTAAATGAAGTAGAAGAGCGCGACAACACCATTTACAGACTGTATTTTGAGGCAAACCCTATTCCTGATGAGCAGCGCAAAGCCGGTTTTGGTGGGGTTAACCGTTACAAAGATCTGGAGGGGTACGACAACTCAAAACTTATAATTGAATCAAACAAGCGCCTTGATGTGCTTACTAAACAATTGGTCGTACAAAGCAAATCGCTTGATGAGATCGCTGTTTTAGCTGAAGAAAAAGAAAAATTCTTAAATGCAATTCCTGCTATTCAGCCGGTGGCTAATAAAGATCTAACCCGTATTGCTTCGGGTTATGGGATGCGCTCAGACCCGTTTACTAAAGAGCGTAAAATGCACTGGGGGATGGACTTTACCTCTCCGCGAGGCACACCGGTTTATGCTACCGGAAACGGCACCGTAGAACGCGCAGACAATAATGCAACCGGTTACGGAAACCACATACGCATCGATCACGGTTATGGCTATGTAAGTCTCTATGCGCATTTATACAAATACAATGTGCGCCGCGGTCAAAAAGTACAGCGCGGTGATTTAATAGGTTTTGTGGGAAGTACCGGCCGTTCTGAAGCACCGCATTTGCACTATGAGATTTTTAAAGACGGGCAACGCATTAACCCTATTAATTTTTATTACGGAAACCTTTCGCCTGAAGAGTTTGATGTAATTTTACAGAAAGCACAACTCGAAAACCAATCTCTGGATTAATGCACGTTGATTTACCCGAAAAATTATATTACAGCATTGGCGAAGTCGCCGATGCGTTTGGCGTAAACTCATCGCTCATCAGATTTTGGGAGAAAGAATTTGATGTGATTCAACCTAAAAAAAATGCTAAAGGCAATCGCAAATTCACTCCAGAAGACATCAAGAATCTTGAGCTTATTTATCACCTCGTTAAAGAGCGTGGTTTTACGCTAGAGGGTGCAAAAACGCATTTAAAAGAAAACAAACAAGAAACACTCAACAAATTTGATCTGATCAGAAAGCTGGAAAACATTAAAGCCCAGCTTCAGCAATTAAAAGATCAACTCTAACCTACAAACATCAATCATCATGAAAAAAGGAATTATCGCACTTATTGTAGTCGTTATACTTCTAATCATTGGCTATTCATTCTTTAAAGGATTTTACAACACCGGGATAGAATTGCAAGAAGACGCTACCGCACAATGGGGTAATGTAGAAAGTGCTTATCAGCGTCGTTCAGACCTTATCCCCAACATTGTAAATACAGCTAAAGGCTACGCAGAATTTGAACAAAAAACTCTTACCGATGTGATCGAGGCGCGCTCCAAAGCAACTTCGGTAAATATAGATCCAGCGAATATTACACCAGATCAATTGGAGCAATTTCAGCAAGCACAAAGCGGTTTGAGTTCTGCCTTGAGCAGACTGCTTGTAACCGTAGAGCGTTATCCTGAACTTAAGGCTAATGAGAATTTTAAGGAACTGATCAACGAACTCGAGCGTACCGAAAATCGTATCAATGTAGAGCGTAACCGCTACAACGAGGCAATCAAACCATACAACAAGCACATTAAAACCTTCCCTAATAATATCGTGAATAGCTTCATTGGCAACTTTGAAGAGATGGATTATTTTGAGGCGGAAGAAGGTGCTGAGACTGCTCCTGAAGTCAATTTTGATTTCAATAACGACGCAGCATAATGGCATCTGTAGTTGAAGATTTTCTTACTGCTGAAGAAGAACAAGAGGTTGTAGAAGCCATTAGACAGGCCGAACTTAAAACTTCTGGCGAGATTCGTGTGCATCTGGAACGCACTTGTAAAGAAGAGGCACTCGAACGTGCAAAAGAACTTTTTCATCAGCTAAAAATGGATAATACCAAAGAAGAGAATGGGGTGCTTATCTATGTTGCTGTAGATGACAAAAAGTTTGCCATCTGTGGCGATCGCGGCATCAATACAGTAGTTCCTGATGATTTCTGGCAAAGCACCAAAGATCTTATGCAAACCGAATTTAAAAACAAAAAGTTCAAAACCGGATTAGTAAAAGGCATCACCTTTGCCGGTGAACAATTGGCGCACTTTTTCCCTTGGAATGATGATGACGTCAATGAACTTTCAGATGAAATATCGACCTCTTGATCTATTTACCACAAATACGTACTATTAGAACTACGCTCTTGCTGGCTTTTCTATTCTGCCTTTCGACGAGAGGATTAGCGCAGTTCGACATTCCTGATGTTCCTAGTGAGCAAACTAGTGTTTACGATTATGCCGGCCTTTTAAATTCCGGTCAAAAAGCGACACTTGAAAACAAGCTTGTACGCTACAGCGACACTACCTCAACGCAAATTGTGGTGGTGATCATCCCGAGTACCAAAGGAGAAGACATCAGTTTTTTGGGAGCCAAATGGGGTCAAAAATGGGGCATTGGTCAAAAAGATAAAGACAACGGAATCCTGATCACGCTGGCCACCGAAGATCGTAAAGTGGACATCAACACCGGTTACGGGATCGAGACAATCATCACAGACCGTATGGCAGAACAAGTCATCAATCGGGTGATGATTCCGCAGTTTAAAAGAGGTGATTATTATGCAGGTCTTGATCAAGGTGCTGATGCACTTTTTCAAATGCTTCAGGGAGAATACCAAGGATCTAGACAGCGCAACGAGGGACCGGGAATTCGCAATTTTCTACCTATTATCATTATCTTTTTCGTCATTATTTTTATCCTAAGTCGTTCTCGCGGTGGTGGAAACGGCAGAAATGGCGGCAGACGCAGTGGAGCAGGAAGCTTACTCGATATGATCATTCTAAGCAGTTTAGGTCGCGGCGGTATGGGCGGTGGCGGCTTTGGCGGAGGATCTTCAGGTGGTGGCTTTGGTGGCGGCGGTTTTGGAGGTGGCTTCGGAGGCGGCGGCTTTGGTGGCGGTGGTGCTTCGGGAGGTTGGTAAATGAAATATTAAATAAAATAAAAAAAACGCTTTAATTGAGATTTTCAGTTAAAGCGTTTTTTATTTTTCAACTTATCTAATTCTTAATCCCACCATCCATTCTCTCTAACCTCTCCTTTTTTACCCAGCGTATTGAATTTATAGCTGAAGCTCAACATAAAGTATTGTTGCAATACGGTACTCTGTACATCTTCAATATACGATTGTGTGGCTGTACGTCTTGAGTTAGTATTTTGATTAAGTAAATCGTAAACTTTAAAAGTTGCCAGAGCTTTGTCATTTAAGAATGAATACGCCAAAGAAGTATTCCAGAACACCGCATCCCGTTGAAAGCCTGTTCCCACGTTTGGATTGTAAGTATATCTTATATCATTTTCCCAGGTTAACCATTTTGGAAAATACGTTGTGGTACGCAGGCGGGCATTGTGCTGTGTAAAATCTTGCCCATCAAAGAAATCACGATTAAACGTGGTTTCATTAAAGCTTATTCTATATTCCGGGCGTATTTCGAACCAATCTGTCCAAGTGAAGCGTAACCCTAAACTAGGGCCGAGAGATTTTGTAATACTAGCATATTGATCTGCATTAAAGAAGTTTACAAAGCGGTTGATGCTACCACTCATACCTACTTCAACTTTCAAAGTTCTTAGACTATCCAGCTTAAAATCCTTGTTATAGCCCAGATTTCCGTAACCGTTATACACGCCGTCAACATTTGTAAATGTTGTTGCTCTTACAAAGTTATCATCTACCGTAGTAAGGTTTACAACTTGATCGTTAGTAAACGTAAAACCAAAATAAGAATACAATCCGCTTCTGGTTTCCCAGTCATAATTATTAATCCCCATATTTAAACCATGGCTATTCGTCGGGCTTAAGTTAGGATTACCCTGAATGGTGTTAATAGGGTCTGAAACATCTAAATATGGAGAAAGCTGCCTAATATCAGGTGCATTATTACTTAATCTATAGGCAGACCATAAACTCAGTTTTTGAGTGAAATTATAATTCAAACGCGCCATGGCTTCCAGCGCATCAAAATTATTCTCAAAATCAATATCGCGCACGCGGTTACCGGTTTCATCAGTCAGTAGATCCTCACCCGTTAATTTACGTGCAACATAAGCGGCATTAACGCTTGCTCGTAATTTTTTAGAGTTATAGGTCACTCCTAATTGCGGTTTATGGCTTCGGTTTGTACTTTCAAAATCTGTACTCTGTGGTGTGATAAGCTGATTGTAAGTCTGGGTAGTCGCATCAAAATCATAAACGAGCTGGGTGTTCGTACGGTTTTCATTCTTGAACTCATACTCAGTCTCCAAAAAGAGTTTTTTCGAAATAAGCGGAATGCGCCACTTTACATTTGTAGTGATTCCATCTGTATTATTATCCCCATTGGTGCGCTGATTCCGTAGAATCTGACTAGCATCGGTACCGTAAACATTGGTTTCTGAATTGGTAAAATCAGTACTTTCTGTCTCGTCTAACTGTAGATCACCATTGATTCTTATAAAGCCTCCCTTGTCTCCATAACGTTTAGTAGCGGTAAGACTGTTAGTAAAATTACGCGTGGTACGGTCATTAAAGTTATCGTATTCACTGTCATTCACCAGGTCTCCGGCCTCATTTGTGGTTACTGAACTTCCCGAACTGCTATTGGTTCCTACGGTATAATTAAGTGAAGGACGATATTCTACCATAAAGGTCGAATCAATTTCGGCTTGAAACCTGAGATTAGCAGTATGATTATCAGTATTTGAATCAGTACGCGAATTGCTTACTGAAGTAAAACGGTTATCAGGCAAAATGTTCTCACGCACTCTGTCAGTCTCATTAAAGGTATTGGCTCCCGAGTAAAAGTAATCTGCAGAGGTCTCTATTGCTTCGCCAAAATCATTTGCAAAATTCATCCCGGCGTTACGCGAATTGACAATACCTTCTCCCATTCCGAAGCTTCTTCCTCCTACATTAAAACCGCCGTTACTACTCACAGAAATGTAGCTCGCATTACCAAACATTTTCTCGATCTCTCCAAAACTAAAGCCAGGGGAGTTGATGTTGTTACCACTTCCCAGCACACTTAAACGCAGATCATTATCAAAATAATTACCTATACCGGCAAACTCAAAACGGTCATCTGTACCGCCACCTGCTGCTACACGGCCAAAAAGACCTTTATTTTTATCTTCGTCTATAGTGATATTAATGGTTTTGTTTTCACTATCGCCTTCCTCTCCTGCGAATTCTTCAGACTCGGTCTTGGTGTCTACTACTTGAATTTTATTGATTAATTCTTTGGTAAGATTTCGGGTTGCAATCGTAGGATCATCGCTAAAAAAGGGTTTTCCATTTACCAGAATATTACTTACCGGTTTTCCATTAATGCGTATTTGACCGTCTTCATCAACCTCAGCTCCGGGCAGTTCTTTTAATAGATCTTCAAGGGTTGCGTCAGGTTTGGTTTTAAAGGACGCTGCATTAAATTCAAGTGTATCCTGCTTGATTACTACAGGTGCCGCTCTACCCTTAACCACAACATCCCCCAAAGATTCTACCTGAAACTCTAGCGGAATGTCTTCTAAATTTATTTCACGCGTTTTAGAAAAATCTATTTGTTGCTCGTACGATTGATAGCCCACAAACGTCACAAATAAGTTTGCCTTTTGCAGATTAGACTTTCCGCTAAGTTCAAATTCACCATTGCGATCTGAAATGGTATAACTGATTACAGTACTGTCCTGAAGCGTTTCTAAAACTACAGTCGCTGCCTCTAAAGGAACCTGTTGTTCCTTATCAACGAGTTTTCCGGTTATTTTGAAATCTTGAGAGAATGTGCATAACGAAAACATACCCAGCACAAGGGCAACTAAATAGCGATTGATCATGATTGTTTTTTGATTGATACACGAATAAATAGAATTCTTAAATAACTAAAAAATTAGTTAGGTTATTTAAGATAACTTTAACGTAAAACGTATTACTAACAATCATTTGTCCCCGATTATCTTCTTCTCGGAGGCCCGCCTGGTCTTCCTGACTGTCCACCAAAATTGCTGAGTTTGTATGTGAAACTCAACATGGCGTATTGCGTAAGGATCAAACTATTAGTGTCTTGAATGTAGTCATCACCAATGATCCTGCGCGTATCAACAACTTGATCTAACACATCATAAACTTTAACTTTCAAAGTCGCTTTCTCGTCTAAAAACTGATAGCCTAAACTCGTGTTCCATAAGATGGACGAGTTCTGAAATCCCGGAGAGACATTCCCGTTATAATTGTAGCTAATATCATTACCAAAAATGACATTTTTAGGCCAAAAAGTAGTCGCTTCAAAACCTACACGGTGATTGATAAAATCTTCGTTGCGGTCTTCATTTATCGAATATTTTGTGTCATTGTATGTAAGACTGTAACTAGGATTTACCTCAAAAACTTCTTGTATAGCATAGGTTAATCTAATTCCCGGAGACACGCTTATACGCTTTGAATTGAATAAGGTTCCGTTGGTAAATCCTACATTTTTATTGTAGTTCCCGGTTAGACTCATTCGGTATCTAAACTCGTGCTCTTCTTTTCTGGTACTTTTTGTATAAAAAACACGTGCTCCGGCAGACATTGCGCCGTCAACATTCGCATAGGTAGTAGTCCGGCGTAAATCATCACCAATAGTACTTACAGCAACCACTTGGTTTTCGGTAAAACTTAGATCAAACGAACTAAAAATACCGCTTCCGCCACCGGCGCCAAAATTAAAACTTCTAAAACCTCCTCCTATATTATGACTGTAAGCCGGGCGTAATGCCGGGTTACCCACGACAATATTCAACGGATTAGTCCTGTCTGCAACCGGCTGTAATTGTCGTATAGAAGGCGTGTTTGCATTGGTGCGATAATCTATAGATATACTCTTACTGCGCTCTAACTCGTACCGCACGCGAGCGCTTAAATACAAGTTGTTGTAGGTATTATCAAAACTAGCAGGGTTGAGTAAATTTTCATTTTGAAGTATGGTGTTTAATAATCCTACATTGGTATTGATGCGCCAAGCTTCGTGATCATAATTAAACCCAATATTCGGAGTATGGCGGTACGTGTTTACTTCAAAATTACTACTCAAAGTATCATTTAAAGCGGTATAAGCGCCACCGGAATCAGCATCATAAACATAGCGTGAATTGGTAGATTTTGACGACGAAAAATCATAAGCCAGATCCATAAAAAAATCGGTTGCTAATACCAGGCGCTGCTCTACCTCAAGACCATATTGATATTCCTTTTCATCTTCATCTATAAACTGATCCTGAACTTCAGTGCGTGCATCATCGCCAAAGAACTCACTTTCTGAAAAGTAAAAATTGTCGTTCTCTTGATTGTTATAACTCTGCGAAACTTCCATTCTTAAAAAGGCTCCGCGACTCCCAAAACGTTTAATAAAGTCTACTTCGTTTCTAAAATCAACATTATATACATCATCTTGACTTGAAGTTTCTGTGTTATTCACCAAATCACGATTTCCGTCTGACGAACTCGCCATAGTGTTGCGCACAGATTTTGTTTTGCTGGTAGTAAAGCGTGGTGAATATGACAAGCGTGTAAGCGTATCAAACTCGACCTCAAAACGTGCATTAGCGCGATGCCTGTCATTTATGGCATTGCTGGTATTTTCAGAGCTTGAATAATACGTAGTGTCTGGCAAAATATTCTCTCGCTCGGTTCTGGAGCGTGTGTCGGTGTTTGAACGGTCAAAGAAATAATCCCCGTTCAATTCGTATTGATCAGACCATTCATTGCTGTAATTTGCGCCGGCAGTCTCAGATTTTGTGATGCCGTTACTGTTATTTCCGGCGGCAACGGCACGAGCCCCACTACGCCCCATCATCCCATAAACATCATCAAAATCAAATCCTGAACTGTTGATGTTATTAGATCCCGCCAGAACCGTCGTACGCATATTGTCTTTAAAAATGTTACCTATCGCACTCATTTCATAGCGTCCATCTGTTCCTCCGCCAATGGTTCCCCGAGCAAAATAACCTTTATTCTTATCCTTTTTTATCGTGATATTGATGGTTTTATTTTCAGAATCTCCTGCTTCTCCGGTAAACTCCTGGGCTTTGGTTTTGGTATCGACCACTTGAAGTTTTTCAATGATTTCTTTCGGAAGGTTTTTAGTCGCGATCTTAGGATCATCGCCAAAAAACTCTTTCCCATTGACCAAAATTCTAGACACCGGTTTTCCATTAATGGTTATTGCTCCGTCTGAATCTACCTCGGCTCCCGGAAGTTTTTTTAACAACTCTTCTAAGTTGGCATCGGGACGGGTTTCAAACGAATTCGCATTAAATTCTAACGTATCTTTTTTTAACGTTACCGGTGCGCGGTCTGCCACCACAATCACCTCATCAAGCAGATTGTCTTGAACTTCGAGTTTTAAATCTCCTAACTCGACCGTTGGAGTAATTGTGATCACTTTGCGAAGCGGTTTGAATCCTGCGTAAGAAACAAACAGATTTAGTTTCTCTTGATCGGTTCTTCCTTCCATCTCAAAAAAGCCTTCCCGATCAGAAATGCCATAAGTTACTAAAGTACTGTCGCTTATTTTTTCAACATAAACCGTAGCAGATTCCAGTGGTACACCGGTATTATCTTTAATGGTTCCGTTAAGTTGAAAATCTTGTGCGTTACTTTGCTGAAGGGCGATCAGTGCAAGGACTACGAGTAAAATCTGCTTCATAAAATAAATATATGTACTTTGTACGTTTATTGTATGACTGCAAAAAATGCAAAAGGTTTAAAAGAAAAGCCCACATTTTTTAAAAAATGTGGGCTTTTATAACCAATTCTGAAAAAACGTATTACTTCTTTCTAAAATATACTGCGATCGGCACTCCCTCAAAATCAAAGGCCTCGCGCAACTTATTTTCTATAAAACGCTTATAAGGATCTTTCACATACTGCGGAAGATTACAGAAAAACGCAAACTGCGGATGCGGCGTAGGCAACTGCATACAGTATTTGATCTTGATGTATTTCCCTTTAGTCGCAGGTGGTGGAGTCGCTTCAATAAGCGGCAACATATAATCGTTAAGTTCGCTGGTTTTAATACGCTTGCTTCTGCTCTCATATACTTTTACAGCGGTCTCAATAGCCTTGTAGACACGTTGTTTCGTAAGTGCCGAAATAAACACAATTGGCACATCTGTAAAAGGTTCTATCTGTGTGCGAATGTATTTCTCAAACTCTCGCAAGGTTTTGTTTTCCTTTTCAACCAAATCCCATTTGTTGATAAGAATCACAATCCCTTTTCTGTTGCGTTCTGCTAACCAAAAAATATTTTGAACCTGGCCATCAAAACCACGTGTAGCATCTACCACGAGCAAGCACACATCGCAATGCTCAATCGCGCGCACTGATCGCATTACAGAATAAAACTCAAGATCTTCTTTAACTTTAGATTTACGACGAATTCCCGCAGTATCTACAAGATTAAATTCAAACCCAAAGCGGTTGTATTTGGTATCTATCGCATCACGCGTGGTTCCGGCAATGTCCGTCACGATGTAGCGGTCTTCCCCAATTAAAGCATTGATGAATGAAGATTTCCCGGCATTAGGTCTTCCTACCACAGCAAATCGCGGTAAAATAGATTCTTCTTCCTCTACTTTCTCCGGAAGCACTTCAACCAAAGCATCTAATAATTCTCCGGTACCGCTACCACTTATACTCGCAATGGTATAATACTCACCAAGACCTAAACTGTAAAATTCTACAGCATCGTCTGCGCGCATCGCGTTGTCTACTTTATTCACAGCAAGAAAAACCGGCTTAGATTGGCGACGTAATAAAGAGGCTACATCCTCATCCATCCCGGTAACACCGGCTTCTACATCAACCATAAAAATAATGGCATCTGCCTCGTCGATCGCAAGCTCTACTTGCCTATCTATTTGTTCTTCAAAAATGTCATCACTTCCTCGTACATAACCTCCGGTATCAATTACCGAAAATTCCTTCCCATTCCAGTCAGTCTTCCCATAGTGACGGTCACGAGTAACACCGCTCACAGAATCAACAATAGCTTCTCTACGCTGAATCAAACGGTTAAAAAAAGTGGATTTACCCACGTTAGGTCTCCCTACAATAGCTACAATACTCATAAAACTTACTTTATGCTTTTACTCGAACATCGAGATTTAGAAAACGCTAGGCTTTCTATTTAACCACCTGTGCGGCTTTTCCGTAAGGTAGTTTTTGCGGTGCAAAATTACGATAATAAACGGCACATATTTTAAATCACCGTATTTTAGGTAATTCGCAATAAATCAGACCAATACATCTACCTCAACACTTTAAAACCCAAATTCTACCCAAAATCTGTTAAGGTTCTTGTTAATATTAGGTTGCTCAAATCTACTTGCCGTTATCTTGCGTATGTATATCAAAATAACCCAGTTTATGTATTTACTTATGAAACGTATTTGCCTGCTTCTTATAATTGCACTTAGCCTTCACAGCTGCAACTTGCTTTCTGCTGCCGGAATCACTAGCGGCGGTCAGCCCACTAAAGAAGCGCCGGATAAACTCACCTCGACCACTGCCAATTCAGCTGAAAATGTTGACCACAGTGCTTGGGATGCCTTGCTGAAAAAGCACGTAGATGCAGATGGTATGGTAGACTACAAAGGTTTTAATAAAGATCGTGGTGCGCTAAATAAGTATTTAACTCAACTTTCTTCGTATTCACCTAATAGCGATTGGTCTGTGCAAGAATTGCTTGCGTATTACATCAACCTTTACAACGCATATACGGTAGATTTAATCTTAAATAATTATCCGGTAGAGAGTATTAAGGATATTGATGGTGCCTGGACTAGAAGTGTTGTTCCTGTAGGAAATAAAAAGCTTGCGCTTGGTGGGATCGAAAATGGGGTTCTGCGTAAAATGAACGAACCTCGTATTCATTTTGCGATCAATTGTGCGTCGATGTCATGCCCTAAATTACTGGATGAAGCCTATACCGCCGGAAAGATCAACGAGCAACTAGATCGTGCGACTAAAGAGTTTATCAACTCTGACAAAAATGAAATTAGAAAGAATAGCGTAAAGCTTTCCTCTATTTTTGATTGGTATAAAAAAGATTTTATCACTACTGAAACACCCACGATCATTGATTATGTGAATCAATTCAGCACTACCAAAATCAATGCAGGAGCAAGCGTTTCTTATAAAAATTACGATTGGAGTTTAAACGAACAATAATTTTAATTTTTACTGTAATTCGCTGAATTCCTTTAGATTTGACAATCCCCTAGCATCTAAAGCGCACCAGAACACTTCTTAATGATAAGTATCGTTATCCCGGTTCTTAATGAATCTGAAAATTTACCCTGCCTCTTAGACCATCTCAAAGATCAGATTGGCCGCGTGCTCGCAGTTGAACTCATCATCGTAGATGGCGGAAGTAGCGATAATACGCTCGCGCTGGCTCAACAGTTTAAAGACACAAACCGGTTAGCGGTTAGCCTTATAACTTCTCAGCGAGGTCGTGCAAAACAAATGAATGCCGGCGCCCAGGCTGCAAAAGGAGAAATCCTCTATTTCTTGCATGCAGATTCATTTCCTCCAAAGCATTTTGATGTATTGATTGAGAAAGAAGTTGCAAAAGGTAATCCCGCAGGCTGCTTTAAAATGCGCTTTGACAGTAAACATTGGTGGTTGCGTTTTGCCAGTTGGTTAACTAAATTCAGTTGGAGAGCATGCAGAGGTGGTGATCAAAGTCAGTTTATCACGCGTGAACTTTTTGATGAAATTGGCGGTTTTGATGAAAGCTATATCATTTATGAAGACAATATCCTGATCAACGAACTCTACGCCCGAAACAGTTTTGTCGTGATTCAGCAGCCTATACAATCTTCAGCGCGTATGTATGAAAAGTATGGTGTATGGTATGTGCAATACCATTTTTGGGCGATCTACGTGAAAAAGTGGTTTGGTGCTTCCGCCGAAGAATTACTCGCTTATTACTGTAAACACCTAAAAAAACCAGTGGCTTAGATCATAATTAATTAAGTAAAACTCATTTCGACACAGGGTATAAATCCTTTAGCGGCGCCAATAAAAAAAGGGCTTCCCACAACATTTGCAAAACCCTTTTTTTAGATTATTTCTCAGAAATTATCCTCTGCTATTCACATAGAATGCGTGGATCACACCGGGCAACCAGCCCAAAAGCGTTAAGATCACATTGATAATAAAATCTTTACCTAAACCTTTGCTTAGCGCAACTCCTAATGGTGGAAGTAGAATAGAAAGTATTATGGTTAAAATGGACATAATAGGTTATTTTTTAGTTAGTACTGCTAAGCTAAAAACAACCTAAAAGTTAACCTCTTAAACTCTTACCAATTAGCAAGAGTTTGACATTTTTAAAGTATTAGTTAACAGAATTTAAATACCACTTTTTCAAAAGCATCTCGGCCTCCTTGCCCTGAGGCGTAAACCGATTATTACCAGTAGCTGTGGCCCGCTCGTGATCGTGAAACCATTTCCACGCATAGCCACCTGCAAACCAAGGTTCGTCCCAAAACGTTTCAAATAAGGCTTGATACAAATTAACTTGCGCTTTCGTATTCATCGCGCCTTCGTGGCGGTCGCTAGCCCACGGTTCTTTCCCGGCATAGTCTGCGCTTCGGTATCCAAATTCAGTAAAAAGTACAGGGATGTTATTTTGTTTTGAAAGAGATGCTATTACTTTTTTATGTGGAATCCAGCCTGCAATGGCCTCTTTTACCGTTGGGGTTTGCGCTTCAGCCACCGGAAAATACGCATCAACACCTATAAAATCGAGATCTGACCAAAAAGGCACGCGATCTACTTTATCCCAATTTTCGGCATACGTGATTTTCCCGGAATAGATAGCTCTAACGTCCTTGATCAGCTGCTGCCAAAACTCCGGTCGTTGATCAACAAAATTGAACAATTCGGTGCCAATGCATAAAATCTCCGTTTGCGTTTCTTCGGCAAGTTGCGCGTACAATAAAATAAATTCTTCATAGCTGTTTTCAAAAAGCTTCCAATCGGCTTCAGAATTCATCTGCATATCTCCAGTAAATTCCCCGTGCCAGATCCAGATGTGCGGCTTCACCATTACATCAATTGCATTTTGATGCAGCAATTCAATATACTGTTTCACCCCTTCATAGCGCTCGCCATACCATTGCCGCTCTGAGTTGAACTGCAACTGCGGATGATTCTTTTCCCGAATAAAACCAAAGGGCATAATTGCCGCAGCATTAGCTCCAATATTTAGTATGGGATCAATATTTTTTTGCTGAAGCGTGTCGCGCGAAGCCACAAAACTTACTCCGTTGATTTTGTCTTTCACCACTGTAGTAGCCGAGCAGCCTAACAGGCAGATTGCCAGAATACAGAAGGTGATGAGGAAGGTTAGTTTTTTCATTGCTCTAAAAATACTGGAAATTTAAGATAGCTTCCCGGTTTTCTTTCGTCTAAAATTGCCGTTAAAATGTATTTAAGAGGAAGCTAAGTTCTTATCTTGTAAAAACAACCTTGACATTTATGGAGCACGTGGTCATTGTGGGTAATGGGATCGCCGGGGTAACCGCGGCGCGACATATTCGCAAAAATTCTGATAAAAAAATCACTATTATTTCTGCGGAAAGTGAGCATTTTTTTTCGCGCACGGCCTTGATGTATGTCTATATGGGCCATATGCGCTTTAAAGATCTCAAACCTTATGAAGATCATTTTTGGTCAAAAAACCGAATCGACCTCAAACAAGCCTACGTCAAAAAAGTGGACACTGCAAACAAGACGCTCCTACTTGCAGAGGGCGATACGATGACTTATGACACCTTGATTCTCGCTACCGGATCTGTTCCTGCAACTTATGGCTGGAAGGGTCTTGAGCTTCAGGGCGTTCAAGGTTTAGTCTCTAAACAAGATCTTGAATTACTCGAGAAAAATGCCCCTAACAACCAAGTCTGCCCAAAGGCGGTGATTGTAGGCGGCGGACTCATAGGCGTTGAACTCGCCGAAATGCTGCATACGCGTAAAATAGAAGTTACGATGCTGGTACGCGAAAAAGGATTTTGGTCTGGTGTTTTGCCTGAAGCTGATGCGCAAATGATTTCTGAGCACATAAAAAGTCATCACATTAATTTGCTTCACGAGGAAGAATTAGATGAAATTCTTGGCGATGCGCAGGGTAACGTACGAGCCATATGCACAAAGAGCGGCAAAGAAATCAGCTGCAATTTGGTAGGAATAACCACGGGTGTTAAACCTAAAATTGATTTTTTAGAAGGGAGTGGCATCGCCACAGACAAAGGCATTCTGGTCAATCGACTGCTTCAAACCAATCAAGCCCACGTTTATGCCATTGGCGATTGTGCACAGCAGCACGAAGCCATAGGTTTACGGAAACCTGTTGAGGCGGTTTGGTACACCGGCCGTATGATGGGCGAAACAGTCGCGCAAACCATCTGCGGAAATCCTTTTGAATATAATCCCGGAAATTGGTTTAACAGCGCAAAATTCTTTGATATTGAATATCAAACCTATGGTTGGGTCTTTAGCGATAAAAACAAAAAACCTTACGAGGCGCATTTTCATTGGAAGCATCCTGACAATACTAAATGCATCACTATTGCCTATCACAAGGAAACCCGAGCATTTCTGGGCATCAACACTTTTGGTATTAGAATGCGACACGACGTTTTAGACCACTGGCTCAATACTCGAAAATCTGTTGACGAAGTAGTTCAAAATTTAGCGCAAGCCAATTTTGATCCTGAGTTTTTTAAATCCTATTATTCAAACATTAACGCTGCTTTTAGTGGCGCAAATAGTAAAGCATGAGTTCTGTACAACGCGATATGTCGCTCACCGGGCAACCACCGGCTGCATTAAACACGATTCAAAAATTGGCAACGGCATTGGGCGTAGGCGGTTTGTTACTACTTGTACTCGCCATTTTTAATGTGCGGTTAATGAACCAAAGCCTATGGCTCACCACAGCGCTAACTTCGATTTTTGTTGGGATCGTTTTGTTTTCCTACGGAGCTTATGCAGATAAGCAAGCCGGAATTAAAAACGACGGCGTCTGGTTTAAATCAATTTCTAATCGCGGATTTCTAGCTTGGGTTGCCGGGCTGGCATTGACCGGTTTTTACATTGTACTCTACTTTAAAGCAGAACTTTTAGGTCTCAATACCGAAGGAGAAAACAGCGGACTCATCGCGTTATTTGATCCGCTGAGTAAAATTTTGAGTGGAAATCCCGCCAGCCAGTGGTTTGTGTACGGCACACTTTATACCATCGCCATACTTGGTTTTGGCATTAAGTTTTTATGGAAATACCGCTACAACCGCTATGAGCGCTTACGCACACTAAGCGTGATGTTTTTTCAAACCGCTTTTGCTTTTCTGATTCCTGAGTTTATGGCGCAACTGAATAGTGATGATTTCAATCTGCCATATTACGATCTAAAGAACATCTGGCCGCTCAACTACTATAATTTTGAGCAGTACCGCGTGGATGGCTTCATCTCCTCAGGAAGCATCGGTCTGGCGCTGTTGATTTTTGGAATCGCTTCGATCTTTGTGATCACTCCTATTTTGACGTATAAATACGGAAAACGCTGGTATTGCAGTTGGGTGTGTGGTTGCGGCGGACTCGCGGAAACGGCGGGAGATCCTTTTAGACATTTAAGTGATAAAAGCGAATTTGCTTGGAAGATAGAACGCTGGGTGGTACATAGTGTTTTAGTTTTTGTAGTGGTGATGACCACAGCCGTAGTCGCCACCTATCTGGGCTACGATTCTGAAAAATACTGGCTAACCAAAGATACGTTTCTCATTGGAGTAGCTGTTTTTCTAACGGCCCTTTTCGGTTTAATCTGGCTTTTTAAAAAGGAAGAATTAAAGCAAGATGCACGCTACGGTGCGATTGGTTATTTGGTTATCGTGCTCGCTTTAATAGGAATTCATTTTTCCAGCGGAAGCACACTTTTTTTAATTCCGGCAGAAACCCTGCGTACCACTTACGGATTTTTAATTGGTAGTATTTTTAGTGGAGTGATCGGCACCGGCTTCTACCCTATTTTCGGAAATCGGGTGTGGTGTCGTTTTGGTTGCCCAATGGCCGCCATCTTGGGGCTTCAGCAACGTTTATTTTCAAAATTCAGAATCACAACAAACGGCGGACAATGCATTTCTTGCGGAAATTGCTCAAGCTATTGCGAAATGGGAATCGATGTACGTGCTTACGCTCAGAAAGGTGAAAATATTGTTCGCGCCAGCTGTGTTGGTTGCGGTATCTGCTCTGCGGTTTGCCCGCGTGGGGTTTTAAAATTAGAAAATGCTTCTACCGAAAAACGCATCAACAGCCGCGAAGTGCTTCTGGGAAACGATGTTGATTTAATGGATTATCTAAATCAGAATTAGATATATTACTGTATATTAAACTCCTAAAATCTTTTATATTATGATTCTCGGAATGGTAGGACCTTGGCAAGTACTTTTGATTTTAATTTTTGGCGTATTCGGATTGATCTTGCCTATCATCGCGTTGGTTGATATTGTGCGCCACGAGTTTTCCGGGAGCAACAAAATTATCTGGGTGCTCATTGTATTATTCTTCAATTTTCTGGGATCAATACTTTACTTTTTAGTTGGGCGTAAACAGCGCATCAATTAAAGCTCGACGCTAAGTTTTTCGATGTACTTCTGCTAAAAGGCTAAAAGTACCGTAGCAACCTCTTTCCATTCAAAACAAAAAAAGGCGGAAGTCTCCACTTCCACCTTTAAACAAATCATATAACAAACAAACAATCTTTAGTTTTTGGTATTAAGGCTAATCAATACAACATGAGTTCTATTTAAAGATCAATACTGTCAGTATAGTTTTTAACATCAATCACTTACATATACGTTAGGTTTGAGCGTTTGGTTTTCAACATCAATGTTAAAATATTGAAGCTTACACAAATAACCTCTTTACAAAGAAGTGCTGCCGTAAGCTATTTTTGAAAAACCGACTACTGACTAATACAATTAGAATTTTACAAAACCCCTGCGTTCATGACCTTGATTAAGGTAATTATTCCTGCTTTTAACGAAGAAGATTCGATAGGTCTGGTGATCAAAGACATCCCGAATCATGTAGACGAGATCATTGTAGTGAATAACAATTCTACCGATCAAACTGAAGCACGTGCGCAAGAAGCGGGAGCTGTAGTACTCAGGGAAAACAGACCCGGCTACGGATTGGCCTGCCTCAAAGGGATGCAATACATTGCTGCGCAAGAGCAAAAGCCCGATATCGTAGTCTTTCTGGATGGCGATTATAGCGATTACCCGGAACAATTAGACGAACTCGTGACTCCTATTATTCACGATGGTATTGACTTTGTGATAGGCGCTCGTGTAAAACGCTTTCGCGAAAGAGGGAGTATGACGTTTCCGCAGCGTTTTGGCAATTGGCTCGCAACAACGCTAATGCGCTGGATCTTTGATTCGAGTTTTACAGATCTTGGTCCGTTTAGAGCGATCAAATACGATAAGTTGCTCGCTTTACATATGCAAGATCAAACCTACGGATGGACGGTAGAAATGCAGCTTAAAGCCTTAAAGCAAAAATTAAGCTATGTAGAAATACCCGTAAAATACCGAAACCGCATAGGAGTTTCTAAAGTTTCAGGAACCGTCAAAGGTGCTATATTTGCCGGTGTAAAAATTCTAGGCTGGATTTTTAAGTACAGTTTTAAGTAATGCAAACCGCGATTGTCATCATTTATACGTTGGCGCTAACAGTGATCTTTCTGTATAGCCTGGCACAACTGAATCTGCTTTTGAATTATTTAAAAGCGAAAAAGAAAAAGGATGACGCGCCGGTTTTTGACTTTTCTAAAGCTGAAGAAATTCCGTTTGTAACCATTCAATTGCCACTTTATAATGAATTGTATGTGGTAGAACGGCTGCTTGACAATATTGCACAAATAGATTACCCGCTAGACAAACTCGAGATTCAGGTTCTCGATGATTCTACCGATGAAAGTCTGCAAACCACGCAACGTAAAATTGAAGCTTTACAGGCGGCGGGAATCCCAATAAAACACATTACCCGCACCAACCGCCAAGGTTTTAAAGCCGGTGCATTAAAAGAAGGACTTGCGATCGCAAAAGGCGAATTTATTGCCATTTTTGATTCAGACTTTGTGCCTAATCCTGATTGGCTGCAAAAGACTGTGCCTTACTTCAAAGATGAAAAAATAGGAGTGGTACAAACGCGCTGGGCGCACCTCAACCGGGATTATTCGTTGCTTACCAAGATTCAGGCATTTGCACTAGACTTTCACTTTGTGCTGGAACAAGTAGGTCGCAATTTTGGACATCATTTTATCAACTTTAATGGCACAGCAGGCATCTGGCGCAAGACGTGTATTCTTGATGCCGGAAACTGGCAGGGCGACACCCTAACCGAAGACCTTGATCTTAGCTATCGTGCGCAGCTAAAAAAATGGGATTTCAAGTATTTGGAAGATGTTGAAACCCCCGCAGAATTACCGGTTGCCATTAGCGCAGCCCGCTCGCAACAATTTAGATGGAATAAAGGCGCAGCAGAGAATTTTCAGAAGCTTTATGGGCGCTTGCTCAAAGATCCTTCAGTAAGTTTTAAGACTAAATTTCATAGTTTTTTTCATCTGCTTAACAGCAGTATGTTCCTTTTAGTACTACTGGTAGCTATTTTAAGTGTTCCTATTTTGTACATCAAAAACAACAATCCTGCCTACAGTTGGTATTTTAATGTGATCGCTGCTTTTGCAGTAAGCACGGTCATTTTCTTTGGTTGTTATTGGGTGACCTATAAGCGTATTCACGGCGGTGGAATCAAAAATTTCTTTAAGTATATCGGGATGTTTTTTACGTTCTTTTCGGTAGCGATGGGCTTTAGCGTGCACAACTCTCTTGCTGTTTTAGAGGGGCATTTTGGTAAAAAATCAGAATTTATACGCACGCCAAAATTTAATGTCAGCAAATTAGGCGAACAATGGAGCGGCAATATTTATCTCAAAAAGAATCTTTCTTCAGGTATGCTATTAGAAAGTATACTGTTTCTTTATTTTGGTTTTGCCATCTACAGCGCTTTTAAGGTGAATGACTTCGGGTTGATCCTTTTTCATATTATGCTTTTTGCGGGATTCGGATTTGTCGCTTTCAAGTCCATCTTTAGCCGAATCTAATTGAGATTCTCAAGCAAAATAGATTCTGTATTTTTAGGCTCTCAACTACTTCTTAATGCTTGAAACCTTAAAAGCTTATAAAATTCAGATAGTAATGGCGGTAACGCTTTTAGGCTTCTATGCAGCCTTCGCTTACGATCTGGAGCGTTATGATTTTATACGGTTGATCAGTCTTTATGCCGGAGCATTTTTCCTGAGCTTTAAGCTTATTCAGTCGTTTAAATTCAACGGTAAGATCTTGCTGATCCTTGGTATTGCTGCACGGCTGGTTTTGCTAATCGCACTGCCCAATCTTTCTCAAGATTATTTCAGGTTTTTATGGGATGGAAGGTTGCTTGCAGAAGGCCTCAACCCATATTTAAACACACCTAATCAGTGGGTTGCTTTAGGCGAAATACCCATTGCACAAGCTCAGGATTTATTAAACGGAATGGGCGCTCTCAGCCGTCAACACTACTCAAATTATCCGCCGGCAAATCAATTCTTCTTTTGGCTTTCGGGAATTTTAAGCGGAAACTCTATTATAGGTGGCGTAATCGTTTTGCGTATCTGCTGTATTGCTGCAGACTTAGGAATCTTCTGGATAGGAAGAAAATTATTAAAAAAACTAAAACTGCCCGAGCATCAGATCTTCTGGTATTTTTTAAATCCGTTTATCATCATCGAGCTCACCGGAAATTTGCATTTTGAAGGGGTGATGTTATTCTTCTTGCTGGCTTCTCTCTATCTTTTATTCAGAGGAAACTGGTTCTGGTCGGCATTCTTGATGGGGCTTTCCATTGCTGTCAAATTACTGCCCTTGCTGATGCTTCCGTTATTCTTTCAGTATTTGATCACAGCGCATTCAAAAACTGTAGAAAACTCAAAACCTTTTAAACTTTTAGCTGAAAAACCGCTGCAATCCCTATGGAAATTATTTCGGTATTATTTTGTGGTAATTGGTGTTTTTATACTCAGCTTCACACCCTTTTTTACCGAAGAATTAATTGCTCATTTTTCACAAACCATCGGACTTTGGTTTCAAAAATTTGAGTTTAATGCCAGTGTGTATTATATCATACGATGGATTGGTTTTCAAGTGAAAGGATACAACATTATCGCCACAGCAGGAACATTGTTGCCAATTGTAGTTATTGCAGGACTAATGCTTCTTGCTTTATTCAGAAAAAGTGATCGTAAGCAACATTTAATGAGCACCTTACTTTTAGGTACTTCGCTTTATTTTCTCTGTGCCACAACGGTTCATCCTTGGTATATCGCAACCCCTTTATTGCTTTCAATCTTTACAAGATTTCGCTTTGCGATTGTATGGAGTTTAGTTGTTTTCCTCAGCTATTCGGCATACAAAATAGATCGCGTAGAAGAAAACTTTTGGTTAATAGCCGTAGAATATTTGGTAGTACTAGGATTTTTTATCTGGGAGTTATGTGTAAGCAAAAAGGACAATAGTATCAGAATTTAATGACTGAACAAGCAATTATAAAACAGATAGGAAAAACAGCGGAAATTGACTTTCAAAAACCGAAAGCAATCGGTAGTGCTGGATTTTATCTGAAGTCATTTAAAGCCAAAAATTCTGAATCTAAAATTTTAAAGTTGGATTCAAAATGCAACTTTGAAAAACGGACAGGCGGAATTTTATTACGTTCGAATTATTCAAATAAGCTGACTGCAATTCCAATCCCAAAAGAAAGTATAATTGGAATTACAATCACTAGAGGTAAAGAAACGATTGAACCTTTTTTACTGTCTCCAATGTGGATTTTATTAAAATTCGGAGTTTCGAAACTATACGCTCGATACTTTAAAATTTTAATTAGTGAATACTCGATTGACCAAATGGAATTGAATTTAAAAACAGATGAATATGAAATGAATTTTATTGCAAATGGATATCTATTCGAGAGGCAATTGACTTTTTTTGAAAACCTTAATTATGAAAACAAATTAAAACGAAAATAAAAGCCAGCACATAACAATTTATAAATCCAATTGCGGCTGAGTTTTCTGCGAGAATTCAGGTTTAATTTTTCCTTTTCACCAAATACAAACACCCTATTCTTCTGCTTTTATAATTACGGTCTGCTTTGGTCGTGATATTACCATCGTAGCAGTGCACACGCTGCAGTGTATAGTCTGCAAGTAGCTCTTCTACTTCTTGGGTACGCTCTTCTTCTACAATTAAATAGAATGAAGCCTGCTCAGGAAGTTGCAATCCATCACGTGTTTTTAAAACCGGCACCCGCTGCCCGAGATCCCAAATAAGTTCTGGGGAAGAATTTTCAAATAAATATAGAGGTGTTTCCTCGTGCAATAGGCCTGCTACTTTAGGAGCAATCTGCTCGTAATCTTCGTTGGTATAACTCAATTCTACAAGCGGAAAGGCAAAACTCACGATCGCACAAGCAAAAACGACTACCGCAAAAAATGCACGCTCTATTCTTTTTTGCTGAAGACTTTTAACCAAAATGATCGCAATAAACAGACTGCTTATCTGAAGCGACGCATACCAGAACCACAAGCTTCCTTCTAACTGATCTGCAAACAGAAAAAGCGCAGCAGGCGCAGCTAACACCGAAGCAATGGTGATTACACTAAAATAAAAATATACAGGAATCGTCTCGCGCTTGTCACTCAAGACTGGGAATCTCCGTACCAAATATTCAATATAAAAGCTGGCATTCAAAGCCAGCGGAATAAGCACCGGTAGCAGATATCTTGATTTTTTTTCAGGGATGCAGGATAAAAGCACCACCGCAGCAAGCGTCCAGATCAGACTGAAGCGATAGGCTTTGAGATTAGCAACTCGAGTTTTTAAATACGGATAAAGCAAACTCACAAATGCCGGAATGGTCCAAATTCCGCTTTGAGTAAAAAAGCTCCAGTAATAGTAAAAAGGTCTGGTATTGCGATTAGCCCAAGCCGTAGCCTCTTTATCTGCAATCGCTGTCGCCGTATCACTATCCCCAAAGTAAATCGCTAGCGCCCACCACGAACTCAAGCCTAGAGCAATTAAGATCATAAGAGTAAATGACACTATTCGGGTTTTGTAGGTGCGTAATTTAAATACCCAGATATAGGCGATCAAAAATGGGAGTAAAAGCGCAAAGTGACTTACCGGACCTTTGCTCATAAAGGAAAGCCCTATAAACAATCCGGCTAATGCCGTGTTGCGATATTTATGTTTCGTACTGCTAAAGAACTGAAAGAGGAAGTAAATACCGCCGAGCATAAATGCGTGTGCAAAAATATCCCAGGTACCGTTTCTTCCGGAAAAGAGGATATAAAATGATGTGGCAAGAATCAAACTTGCATACAGACTTTGCTTTGCACTCAGCTGTAAACGCTTCCGCGAAAACGAAAAACTAAAAAGCACTAGAACCGTACTGATTATCGCCGAAGGCAAACGCAAGGCCCACAACTTGGTAATTCCAAATAATGCTGCAGAAAGCGCGGCAAGCCACGTAGGCAACGGCGGTTTTTCATAACGCGCTTCGCCATTCATCGTGGTCAGCACCCAGTTGTTATGCTCCAGCATTTCACGCGCGGTATTAAAATTGCGCGCTTCCATAATATTTGCATACAGCACATCTAGATGTGGAAAAAATAACAGCAAACAAGCTGCTAATAAAATATAGGAATAATGTTTTTCTGAAATTTTCATTCTTTATCAATACCTATTGAAAGTCGCATATTTCTAAAATATATGAAAACTCCCATAAGATGTCCTACGAATAAAACGGGATCTTTTCTGAGTATTGCATATGTAAGAATGAGTAAACCGCCTATTAAACTCAGTAACCAAAATCCTAAAGGTAAACTTGATTTTTTCTTTCGCTCAGAATAAATCCATTGATAGATAAAACGCAGTGTAAAAATCACTTGCGCGATACTACCTAAAATCAAAAGCCAAAGTGGAATATCTTCATTTTTAAAAAGTTTTTCCACATCGTAATCCCCGTTATTATACCCGTAGATCACCAGTAAAACCGGAAAAATAAGCAAGAACCAACGTAGTATTTTTGGAGTTTTTACCCATTGTCCCTGTAATTGCAAATTGCGTATATACAAGAAATACGTGAGAGATTGGCCTAACATGATGGCAAAATCTTCTCTCAAATATCCATAAACAAAAAGTAAAAAAGATGCTCCTAAACTCAACCACCAAAAGGTTGAAGGCGTTAATACGCGTTTCTGCTTTTCACTTAAAAACCACTGGATTACCAAGCGGCCAGAGAACATCAATTGGGCTAAAAATCCAACGCTATATATCCAAAACGGACTATCCATTAGATTTCTTTGCTACATCATAATTGATATATTTTTTCTTCATCCATAGGTAGGCAAAGCAATCCATTAACGGACCTAAAAGACGGTTCCAGAGACCGAATTTTGCCGTACCCGCGATACGAGGAAAATGACGTATAGGAACTTGAATAGTCTTGCCGTTTTGCAACAAGATCATCGCCGGCAAAAAGCGGTGCAACCCTCTAAACATAGGAATACGCTTCGCATAGTCGGTCTTGATAATTTTCAGCGGGCAACCCGTGTCGTCCATACCATCATGCGTAAAAGCACGGCGAATGTTGTTAGCAATAGCGCTCGACATATTCTTAACGAAAGAGTCTTTACGATCTGCGCGATGACCGGTCACCAGATCATACTCGCCGATGTATTTTATCAAGATATTAAAATCTTCAGGAGTCGTTTGTAAATCACTATCAATATAGCCCACAAGCGGTGTGTTTGTATAATCAAAGCCGGCTTTAATCGCAGCGCTCAACCCGCAATTTTGTGCAAAGGATATATACTGAAACCCTTCACTACGGGCACAGATCTCTTCAATGAGTTCTTGACTGCGGTCTTTAGAACCATCGTTTACAAACAGCACCTGAGTAGGTACGGCGGCAATTTCAAAATAATCTTGGAAAACTTTTTCGACGCGAAGCAAGTTATCTTGCTCATTGTAAACAGGAACGACTACTGTAAGACGGTATGACATACTAACAAATAAGGCTGCGAAAATAAGCATTTGTTCTAAAGGAAATTTGCAGAAGTCCCATTTTGTTGCTGCGAACTCCTGTTAATTGCGCTGAAATTGATTGAGATTAGTAATTAAATTCATTACAATACCTTAATTTGCATAGTGTAGCATTGATTGCTTTTTTGCATCAAACTACTCAACTAAAACCTTTTACCAACCAAACAATCTCTGTCGTTTTCAGAGTTCTATTTACCTAATTCTCATGCATAAAATATGCCCTTCCGTATTTGCGTTCAGTCTTATGCTTTTTGTGTTCTTCTCGTGTAAACCTGAAAAAGAGCCGCGCGTTTTAAACCTTCCAAAAACCGATTTATCTCAGGCGGATTTAATCCCTAAACCGGCTTTGCTTAATGCCAGTTATAGCGCGTTTCCGCTAGATCAATTTACTGCTATTCAAACAGCGCCAGACTCTTTGGGCTTTGAGGAAGTTGGGATTTTTCTTTCAGAAAAAATAAAAGATCGCACCCAATTGCAAATTTCAGTTAATACCGAATTTCCCGAGCAGGAAAGCGTGATCTACATTCAGCAATCAGACAGTTTATCAAAAATTAATAATGAGAGTTACGCGCTCAAGATCAACAAAGATTCTATTATTCTGAGTGCTGCGAGTGCTTCGGCTGCGTTTAGAGGAGTGCAAACCTTGAGACAATTAATGCCTATGAAGCCCAGTGATTCTATCATTAATTATCCGGTGTGGCCCATCGCTTCCGGAACTATAAATGACACCCCGTTTTTTGAATATCGCGGTGCAATGCTTGACGTTGCCAGACACTTTTTTACAGTAGAAGATGTGAAAAAATACATCGACCTTCTCGCTTATTACAAATACAATGTGTTGCATTTGCACTTAACAGATGATCAGGGCTGGCGTATTGAAATTAAATCTTGGCCAAAACTTACAGAAATTGGTGGTGCAACCGAAGTGGGCACAGAACCCGGCGGATTTTACACCCAAGAAGATTACAAAGCTATTGTGGCCTACGCTGCTAAAAATCATATGACCATCGTGCCTGAGGTAGATATGCCGGGCCATACCAACGCCGCTTCTGTAGCTTATCCTATTTTAAATGGAAATGGTAAAACCCCTGAAATCTACCGCGGAACTCACGTAGGTTTCAGCACCTTTGACACACGAAAAGACACCGTTTATCAATTTATAGATGATGTTGTGCGAGAAATTTCAGCGATCACTCCCGGGCCTTATTTTCACATTGGTGGTGATGAAAGTCACGTAACTCAAAAGAACGATTATATCTATTTTGTAAATAAAGTAGAGCAAATCGTTCAGAAATATGATAAGAAAATGATTGGCTGGGACGAAGTTGCTACTGCTGATATTGATACTTCTTCTGTGGTGCAATTCTGGCAAAGCAAAGAAAACGCAGAACTAGCTGTCACTAAGAATTTAAAGGTGATTATATCTCCTGCCAAAAAAGCCTATTTGGATATGAAATACGATTTAAAATCTGAATATGGACTGAATTGGGCTGGTTATGTTCCCGTTGACACAGCGTATGTCTGGAAACCGGAAGCCTACGAAAATATTCCTCGAGAAAATATTTTAGGTATCGAAGCGCCGCTTTGGTCTGAAACCATAAGTACGATTAGCGAACTTGAATACCTAGCGTTCCCCAGAGCCATTGGCTATGCTGAATTAAATTGGTCACTTCCCGAACAAAGGGATTGGGAAAACTATAAAGTGCGCTTAGGCAATCAGGCTCCATTTTTAGAGTCTATGGACGTCAATTACTACCCTTCTCCTTTAATAGATTGGAAAACGCAAAACAAAGCGATCAAAGAGTAAGACTTAAAATAAAAAAGCCTCCCAAACTTAATTAGGAGGCTTTTTTTTATCGTAAAATCTCAAAGATTACATATCCAATAGATAAGCAAAAACAAGCGGAGCAACGATGGTTGCATCACTTTCTATGATAAACTTAGGGGTATTGATATCTAATTTACCCCAAGTAATTTTCTCGTTAGGCACTGCTCCTGAATACGAACCGTAACTGGTTGTAGAATCAGAGATCTGGCAAAAATAGCTCCAGAACGGTGTGTCTTCACGTTCCATATCTTGATAAAGCATCGGCACTACACAAATAGGGAAATCTCCTGCGATACCACCGCCGATCTGGAAGAACCCGATTCCGTTTTCAGAATTGTTAGTATACCAATCTGCAAGGAAGGTCATATATTCAATCCCAGACTTCATCGTAGAGGCTTTCAGTTCGCCTTTCAAAACATAAGAAGCAAAGATGTTACCCATCGTACTGTCTTCCCATCCTGGGCAAATGATCGGTAAATTTTTCTCTGCTGCGGCATACATCCAAGAATCTTTTAAGTCGATCTCATAGTATTCTTCTAGAACACCGCTCAACAACATTTTATACATAAACTCGTGTGGAAGGTAACGCTCACCGGCGTCATCTGCTTCTTTCCAAATTTTATAAATATGCTGCTGTAATCTACGGAAAGCTTCCTCCTCAGGAATACACGTATCGGTCACACGGTTGAGACCGTTTTCAAGTAAATCCCACTCTTCTTGTGGCGTCAAGTCACGATAGTTTGGTACACGCTTATAATGCGAGTGCGCTACCAAATTCATGATATCTTCTTCAAGGTTGGCTCCGGTACACGAAATGATCTGCACTTTATCTTGACGGATCATTTCTGCAAAGATCTTACCCAGCTCTGCGGTACTCATTGCGCCTGCTAATGACACTAACATCTTAGCGCCATTGTTTAACTGCTCTTCGTATGCCTTGGCAGCATCAACTACAGAAGCAGCATTAAAGTGTAAATAGTATTTTTCTATAAATTGAGAGATTGCTCCCTTAGTCTTCATCGTCATTTAAATCAAATTTATTAACGCCTCCTTTTGCAGGATTTGCTACGTAAGTATTATCATAATTGTCTTCTACATCCTCACCTTCAAATTTGAAGCTAAGCATCTTGTAGTACAGTTTTGCCGCTAAAAAGTCTGAAGATTTATCGTGCTCGTTGGGGCAAAGTTCCATAAGGTCAAACCCTACCACATTTTTTTCAGCAAAAACACGTTTCAGGAAATCCATAGTCTCATACCAGAACAATCCGCCCGGCTCAGGAGTTCCTGTAGAAGGCATAATTGAAGGGTCTAACCCATCTAGGTCAAAGGTGATAAATACATTATCTGTACAAAGATCAATCACGTTATCAACCCAATATTCATCCTGAACCATCTCGTGAGCGAAGAAGGTTTTATCTTCATCCATCACAGTTTTTTCAAGCGCATCCATACTGCGGATTCCTACTTGAATAAGGTTTGTGGTTTGGCTGGCTTCGTACATCGCACACGCGTGGTTGCACTTGCTCCCCATATATTCTTGACGTAGATCAGCGTGCGCATCAATTTGCAATACTGTTAAGTCATCAAACAACTCGTTAAACGCTCTAATCGCACCAATAGAAACCGAATGCTCACCACCAAAAAGCGTCACAAACTTGTTACGCTTGATAAAATCTTTGGTCGTTTTATGCACCTCGGCCACCATTGCTTCAGGCGAACTTGCTTCGGTTATTGCAGGAGCGAGATAGATCCCTTGTTGATACACTTCAGTATCAGTCTCTATATCATAAGTCTCCATATTCTCTGATGCGTCTAAAAACGCCTGCGGACCTTTATCAGCTCCTTTTCCCCAGGTACTTGTCCCATCATAGGGTACCGGGATTAGTACAATTTTTGAAGTTTCAAGTTTGGCAAACTCATCAGGAATGCCAGCATAATTTTTAGTTGTACTCATAACCTAAAATCTTAAGCAATTGTTCTGCTTTTTGTTGTTCATTAAATATACGGGTTGTTAAGTTACCATTTTCATCCCTATCTATAAGAATATGTTTAGGTTGCGGGATTAAACAGTGTTGAAGTCCGCCATAGCCTCCTATGGTTTCTTGATATGCACCGGTATTAAAAAAGCCGATGTATAACGGTTTATCTTTTTTATATCTAGGTAAATAAATCGCGTTGCTGTGCTGCTCACTATTGTAATAATCATCACTATCGCAAGTAAGACCGCCCAATAGTACACGCTCATACTCTTCATCCCAACGATTTACCGGAAGCATAATAAAACGCTTGCTTATCGCCCAAGTATCTGGCAATGTGGTGATGAATGATGAGTTGATCATATTCCATTTTTCACGATCGTTTTGTTGCTTTTGGTACAACACTTCGTAGATCGCGCCCCCGCTTTCGCCAACGGTAAAACTTCCAAATTCAGTAAAAATATTAGGGACAGGAACATCTGCCTCATCGCAGGTGATCTTGATCTGATTGATGATCTCGTCTACCATATAGGCGTAATCATAATCAAAAGCCAGCGAGTTTTTAATAGGAAATCCTCCACCAATATTCAAGCTGTCAAGCGAAGGACATATTTTCTTTAAGCGAATATATACTTTAAGACATTTGTTCAACTCGTTCCAGTAATACGCATTATCGCGAATTCCGGTATTGATGAAGAAATGCAACATCTTTAAATCTACCTGATCGTTATTCTTGATTTGCTCTTCGTAAAACGGAACAATATTTTTATACCCAATTCCTAACCTAGAGGTATAAAACTCAAACTTAGGCTCTTCTTCCGAAGCAATACGGATTCCTATTTTGAAATCTCCTTTTATACCTTCGGTAAGCAGGTTGATCTCTTCGTAGTTATCAATAATAGGGATACAGTTTTTTTGACCACCATTGATCAAATCTGCAATATTGTTAATGTATTGATCGCGTTTAAAACCATTACAGATCACAAATGTATCTTCGGTGATCTTACCGTTCTCTTTCAGCTTATTTACAATATTGATATCAAAAGCTGATGAAGTCTCAATATGAATATCGTTTTTTAAAGCCTCGTCAAGCACGTGTTTAAAGTGCGAACTTTTTGTACAATAGCAGTAATTGTAAGAGCCTTTGTAATTGTGTTTTGCAATGGCATCTGCAAACCAGCCTTTTGCCCTGTTTATGTTCTCAGAAATTTTTGGCAGATAACTGAATTTTAATGGAGCTCCGTATTCTTTTACAAGCGCCATTAAATCTATATCGTGAAATTCGAGCTGATTGCCCTCAAGTTTGAATTCTTCTTGAGGAAAGTAGAAAGATTGATCTATAAGATCTATATACTTAGTATTCATCAAATAATTTAAAGCGTGAAATGTAAAAAAAGAAATTGAGATACGATACACTCAACTCTTAAGGTAATGTAAAAAATATTAAAAACACCACCTATTTCACACTAAAAACCACTCAAACAAACACTTAAAGCATCATCAAGTTATGCACTTCTTGCTCCTTTAAGTGACGATATTTACCGCGTGGTAAATCTTTTTTAGTCAACGTACCTAGAATTACACAATCTACGCGCACCACTTGATAGCCTAAATACTCAAAAATAGAACGGATAATACTATTACCTACATTACGCATTTTAAGCCCCACCTCTTTTTTAGGCGCTCCGTCAACGTAACTCAGATCTTCAATCTCTAAACGCTTACCGTCAACAGTAAGTCCTTTTTTAATTTTTTCAAGATCTTCGGCCTTTAGGTTTTTATCTAGTTCAATATGAAATAGCCGCGGAAGTCCCGTTTTAGAATTGGTGAGTTTTTTCATCACCTTATCGTCGTTAGTAAAAAGCAACAAGCCGGTTGCATTGCGCCCCAAACGCCCTACCGGCTGAATACGAGATTTTGTTGAGCTCGCCACAAGATCCATTACAGTCATTCCTTTAGAATTACTGGTCGTAACCGAAAAACCTTTGGGCTTATTAAGCAATACATACGCCTTAGCTTCCGGATTTATGCGACGCCCATCAAAGCGCACATCATCATCAATATTGACTTTATAGCCCATCTCATTAACGATCTCGCCGTTAACCGAAACCTGCCCGGTACTTATATAAAGGTCTGCTTCTCGTCGCGAACAGATTCCGCTGTTTGCGATATATTTATTAAGACGTATACCGCCTTTTCCCGTACTTGCAGTCGCAGTTCGACTACTACCGGTTGTATTCTTTTTAATAGGTGCATTACCTCGCGCATGACTTTTAGCACGATTGTTATTTGCCCCACGACCAGACGCTTTCCCGCCCTTCTTACTCTCTTGATGTCTGCTCATACTTCTAAAATTTGGCGCAAAGATACATATTTAAAAATCGAAACAAATAAATTACTAATGCACGTGATTCTTAATGAACAGCTCCTATTTTAAATGTGCTTTTTGATCTAAAAAATCAAAATCAACCCACCAGTATTCCGGCTTAAATTTAAGTTGGCATAACCTTAAGTTCACAAATCTTGATTTCGAATTATTCAGCTGAATACCTAATCGTATGCTTCGCTCAGAACTTTGTATCAAAACTTAGTTAAACAGCTTTAAATTGATAGAAAACTTCGGTTTTATTTGCATAAAATGGAAATGTTTAGAAATAGTTTCCTGTTTTGAATTTTACACAAAATGAAAGGTTTAGCCCTAGTTTGATAACACATCAAATGCTCTGCTAAGCAATCTTAACAGCTACATTTGAAACATCAATCAGTAAAAAAAAGAACAATGAAAAAATTACAAATTCTAGTCGTAGCCTTAGTATTATCTACATCAAGCTTATTGGCTAACACAGACCCAAAACCAGAAACCGCAAGTATGCAATTGCGTACACAAATCATCGAGCTTTTAGGAACTCCAGATCTTGAGTTGCAGCAGGATGTTTTAGAAAATGAAATTGAGTTTATGGTAACTGCGCAAGGCAGCATTGTGGTTCTCAATGTAACCACCGAAAATCCTGCAATCGAGAATTACATCAAAAACAGACTCAATTATAAAGAAGCAAAGGTAGCTGTTGGTAAAAACAAGTTCTTCAACCTAAGTTATAAGATCGTAAAAGAAATTTAATCGGTCTCGTTTATTTTATTAGCCAGAAGGTCATCAATGCGATGACCTTTTTTTATACAATTCGATTAAGTACTATATCAGGATCAATAAGTAGAATGCTAAAAACTCCAAGTACTAAAATGAATTTTAAAATATTATGCAGCAATAGATAATGAAGCTTAGCATCTGACCACCACAGCAGGTATAAAAACACTATAAGCAGCAAGGTACTGACATAAAAGTAGTAGCGCATTAACCCTATATCAAATTTATTAATCAATAAAAAAGCAGGAATCACAATCACTCCAATAAGTAAGGAGATCAATGCTTTTGTAGATTTTTCTCCATAGACCACAGGAAAAGTATGGTAATTAAGCGCAATGTCTCCTTTAATGTTTTCAAGGTCTTTTATGAGTTCGCGCATCAAAATGATGAGACCCAAAAAAACGGCGTGAACAAAAATCACTTTTTCAAAATTGCGATAGTAGATAAAGACTGCAAAAAAGGGTGTGAGCGCCAAAGAAGCGGAAACAAGGTTTCCTAAGAATAAAACTTTTTTGAGTTTATGAGAGTAGATCCAAATACCGAAGATATAGGCAGAAAAAAACAGCACAGCAAAAAACGAGACATAACTGGCGACGATGATCGCAATAAAATTGAGTACAAAATAAAGAGAGAGCATCTTTTTCTGACTCACTAGATGGTCTAGCTTGGTTTTATTAGGCCTGTTGATCCAGTCTTTTTCGCTGTCATAAAAACTATTGATAATATAACCGCCGGCGATCACTACAGAGGTAGAAACCACAATAAGAAAGAGATTAACATCAAACAGTACTTCTCTAAGCGGTAAATCTGGCGAAAGAATATAGATGGAAGCCAGATATTGTGCTATAACTATAATGAGAATGTTGTACCCGCGCACCACCGAAAACAAACTCAGAAATTTTAAAAGCAACAGTTTGTTTCTACGGCTTATGCGTGACATAAACAGATATTTAATACCAAGAAATTCTTAGAAATTATAAACCACCTCAACCTTATGGCCGGCGAGTGCTTTACGGGCTTTATCAATATCCTGCGTGAAGCCAAGAATATAACCACCTCCACCAGAACCGCAAAGTTTCAGGTAATAATCGTTAGTCTCGATACCTTGTTTCCAGAGATCGTGAAAACTTGCAGGAATCATAGGTTTAAAGTTGCGCAGTACAGTTTTAGACAATTGTTTTACATTCCCAAAAAGTGACTTGACATCCCCTTTTAAAAAGTCGTCAATACAGGCATCAGTATGCTTTACAAATTGTGTCTTCAACATTTTACGGAAACCTTCTTTCTTCATGCTTTCCATAAAAATATTGATCATTGGGGCAGTTTCGCCAACTATCCCGCTGTCTAATAAAAACACAGCGCCCTTTCCATCAGGAGTTTGAGAAGGAATTCCGGCAGGCTCGATATCGTCTTTACTATTAATAAGAATAGGAAGGCTCAAGTAGCTGTTAAGCGGATCAAGACCTGAAGATTTTCCGTGGAAAAATGATTCCATTTGGCCAAAAATATGCTTCAGCTTCAACAGTTTTTCACGCGTTAAATTCTCGAGAATCGTGATTTTATCAAAAGCATATTTATCATAAATCGAAGCAACCAGCGCACCACTACTTCCTACACCATATCCTTGTGGAATTGTGCTATCAAAATACATTCCTTTGGCAACATCTTCTTGGAGCGCCTCAATATCAAATTGAACTAAATCAGGCTGATCTTCTTGCAATTCTTTTAAATAAACCGCAAATCTACCTAAGCTTTCATTAGACTTGACCGCGACTTCATCAGGATGCTCATCAACCTTTAAAGCACCTTTATAAAAATTATAAGGTATTGATAAGCCTTTAGAATCTTTGATGATTCCGTACTCACCAAAAAGTAAAATTTTAGAATAAAATAAAGGTCCTTTCATAAAGCGTACAGGTTTTTAAACCGAAGCAAATTTACAATTTAATTGCTCCATTTCCCACATTGTCAAAAATATACCGATTATCCTGGCAATATTTACTTAAATCATTCTTAATAAATCCTTGTACAGCTTCTTTATCTTTTTCTGGATATAAAACGTGCACATTGGCCCCGGCATCAAGCGTAAAACATACAGGCACACCGGTCTCTCTTCGGTATTCCCAGATTTTATCAATGATATGCAAGGTGTTAGGTTTCATCAGTATAAAATACGGATTACTGGTTAGCATCATTGCGTGTAGCGTAAGTGCTTCGCTCTCTACTAAAGCCACAAAGCCATCTAAATCACCTTCCTGGAGAATAGGAATTATACGTGATAAATTTTCTACCGCCTGATCAAATCTGCTCGCGGCATAAGCGTGGTTATGCATTAAATTATGCCCCACGGTGCTGCTTACTGGCTTTTCGCCTTTATCTACTAAAAGAATCGTGTCTTGATAGTGATCAAAAACCGAATGGATCTGATAAGGGTATTGCACACCATACACATCACTACTTCCATCTACATCTGCGTGCTCTCCCCAAACCATAATAGGCCCTTCTAATGACCGGCAACCGCTACCCGAACCTAAACGTGCGATAAAAGAAGCTTTTTGCTTAAAGTGTTTAAGCGTCATATCTGGTTGCATCTCACGCTCCATCTCCATCAAACACAAGGCTAATGCGCTTAATCCACTTGCAGAAGACGCGATCCCCGAACTGTGCGGAAAACTATTAGAAGTCTCAATTGTAAAGGCATAGTCTTTTATAAAAGGCAAATATGCTTCAATGCGCCCAAAAAACTGATGGATTTTAGGCTCAAACCCCGGTTTATGCTTTCCATCTAAAATCACTTTTAATTCATAAGCATCACCCGGTTCAGAGCGTTTCTCATAACTTAGAGTAGTTGTGGTCTTGCAGTTATTTAAAGTAAAACTTATTGAAGGGTTCTTAGGAATTTGAATGCCGTGCTTTCCCCAGTATTTAATTAAGGCAATATTACTAGGAGATTCATAACTCACTGATTTTGTCGTCAATGCCTGAGTGTATGGTTCAGGATGAAATTTGGTAGTTGTCATACTGCAAATATAACCTCTCTAAAAAGTTTTGAAAGCCCGCTAGCTTTTTTTTGAGGTCTGAAACTCATAAAAATTTTCTAAATTAGACAGCAATGCCCATAATATGAATACACAAAAAACCTTTCATATTCTGATCCCGATTACGGTATGCTTACTCGTAGGCTTTTTAAGTGCTATTGCCACGCAAAGCAGTGTGCTCACGTGGTATCCGCAATTAGCAAAACCTGTTTTTACACCACCTAATTGGCTTTTCGCGCCTGTATGGACCGTACTTTATATTTTAATGGGAATCGCCGCAGGCCTGGTATGGAACAAAGGCTATTACCACAAATGGGTCAAAACAGCGCTCTATCATTTTGGATTTCAGCTTATTTTAAATGCAGCCTGGTCTATTGTTTTCTTTGGAATGCATCTCGTTTTACCGGCACTCCTTATCATCATAAGCTTATTGATCCTGCTCCTTTTTACGTTTAAATGGTTTAAAGTAGTGAAACCCGAAGCAGCCTATCTTTTATTTCCTTATATAATTTGGGTAGCCTATGCTTCTGCACTCAATTTTGAGATCTGGCGTCTCAATTAAAGCTTTTGCGCTAAAGCTTGCGCGGCAATATACCCACCGGTCCAGGCATTTTGAAAGTTAAATCCGCCAGTT